>JALTGJ010000229.1 GCA_027077185.1 Spirochaetales bacterium
GTGAAATATATTAATATCATCAATTTTGTTCTGCAGTTCACTTTTATTTATTTCCTGAATTCGTTTATTAAAAAAACCTAATTCAAAATTGGAAAACAGACCTGTAAATGCCATAAACACGAATATTGAGAATATAATGACTGTAATCAATAGACTAAGTGCTATCTTTTGAAGCGTATTCATTGACCGGTGATTGTTTTCCTCCAGTTTTATTATAAATTTACACTTTATTATCGACATAAAAATAATGATGTGTGAGAGGAAATATAAAAAAAGGATTGCCAAAAATTACAATTGGCAACCCTGTAATATTAAAAAACTGTTTATTACTTTTCTTCTGTGCCTTCTTCAACTGTTGAATCATCCTGTACAGACTCATCTACCTTTTTATCCGGCTCAGAAACAGTATCACTATTATCCTGTTCCGGCAAATTCTCATTTACCTCTACCTTTTCAACTGGTTTATCTTTCTTGCTTGATTTTTTTGCTTTTTTGGATGATTTTTCCGTATCCGAAGATAACGAACCATCTCTATCAACAAGTTCAAGAATAACCATATCTGCCGCATCACCCTGTCTGGAACCAAGTTTCAAGATTCTAGTGTAACCACCAGGTCTTTTTTCATTCCGTGGGGCTATTTCTGTAAATAACTTTGCCAGGATTTCCTTATCTTTTATATCTTTAGCAATTGTTCTTCTATTATGAACAGAATCAATTTTTGCTCTTGTAATCATTTTCTCTACAGTTCGTTTTACTGCCAAAGCCTTGGATTTAGTTGTAGTAATACGTTCATACCTAAAGAGAGAGGTAGCCATATTACGATGTAGAGCTTTTCGATGACTTTCCTTAAGCCCAAGCTTATTGAAACCTACTCTATGCTTCATTTTGTTCTTCCTCATTCATATCGAGTTTTCTTGATGTTTTAAGAACACTGTAATCAGTCATTCCAAAACTCAGGTTCCACTCTTTAAGTTTTTCTTTAATTTCAAGCAATGATTTTTTACCAAAGTTTCTGGTTTTTGCAATTTCATCCTCAGAACGTCTGGTTAAATCACCAATGGATCTTATACTTGCATTCTTAAGACAATTACTTGATCTTACAGATAACTCCAGCTCTTCTACAGGGGTTTCAAGTATAGTTTTAATACGTTCTTCCTCTTCATCTACTTCTTCATCCCCGGTCACCGCATCTTCATCAAAATTAATAAAAATAGTGAAATGGTCCTTGGCAATCTTAGCAGCCTCAGCAAGGGCATCGGCCGGCCTGATTGTACCATCAGTATAAATTTCCAATATCAGCTTATCATAGTCATTTCTTTGACCTACACGGGTATTTTCAATAAAATACCTTACTCGCTTTATTGGAGAAAATACAGCATCTAATGGTATAGTACCAATAATTTCAATATATTTTTCATTAATTTCCGAAGGCACATAACCTCTGCCATGGTCAACCTGAATCTCAAAGTCTAATTTAGCATTGTCCATCATTGTAAACAACTCAAGATCACTGTTCGTAATCTCAACGTCTTCTGACATTTGGAAATTTGCACCAGTAACAACTCCGGGACCTGACAATTCTGCCAGAATTGTCATCTGATCAACACCTTCAGGCAATTTTATCTGAAGTTTTTTAAACCGGTTTAATATTTCCGGAGTATCTTCTGAAACTTCAGCTATTGACTCATATTCACTGGAGATCATATGAGGAGTACCATCCTCATTATAACTAGTAATTTTAACAGCCGAAACAGCATAACCCTGTATAGATGATAGTAATATCCGTCTAAGGGAATTACCTATTGTTGTTCCATATCCTCGTTCAAAAGGATAAGCAATAAACTTTCCATAGTTAGCGTCTACTTCGCTATGCTCAAAAGTTATCCCTTTCGGCATTTTAAATCCCTTTAAAAGGTTTTTCTGCGCCATGTAAACTCCTATCTTGAATAAAGTTCTACGATCAACTGAACATTCACATTAAGAAGATCTGTAACTTCACTTCTTTGTGGAAATGCATTAATTTTGCCTTTCATCTCATCCGGATTTAAATCCATCCAGGGATAAACACCAGACTTTGTATACTCTTTTAGACTTTCCTTAATAACCAGCATTTTCTGACTCTTTGTCTGAACAGAAACTTCATCATTCACCTTTAACCGGTAAGAACCAATAGTTACTCTTTTGCCGTTTACAAGAATATGTCCATGGGAAATAAGTTGCCTTGCCTGTTTTCTGGAAGAAGCAAATCTCATTCTATAGACAGTATTATCCAGTCTTCTTTCCAGTAAGGTAATAAGATTATCACCTGTTTTACCCTGCAATCTATCAGCTTCTTTAAAAGTTAATTTAAACTGTTTTTCCATCATACCAAATGTTCTTTTTAGTTTTTGCTTTTCTCTTAACTGGATTCCATAATCGGAACGTTTTTTTGCTCTAAATCTCAAACCCTTTCCAGGAGGATTAGCTTTCTTTGCAATTGGACACTTAGCACTATAGCACCTCGCTCCCTTAAGGAAAAGTTTTGTATTCTCAGTTCGGCATAACCTGCACTGAGGACCGACATATCTTGCCATTTTTTACCTCTTTTATACTCTTCTCGTCTTTTTTGGTCGACATCCATTATGGGGAATAGGAGTTACATCTTTAATACTCCTAACCAGAAGACCAAGATTACCAAGGGATCTTATTGCTGATTCCCGGCCGACCCCGGGGCCTTTAACAAATACATGAACTTCTTTTAAGCCAAAATCCATGGCCTTTTTAGCTGCTGTTTCAGCTGTAACCTGAGCTGCATAAGGTGTGGATTTTTTTGCACCGCGAAATCCTAAACCTCCTGCACTTGCCCATGAAACAGCATTTCCATTTAAATCAGTAACTGTTACAATTGTATTATTAAAAGTTGCCTGTACAAATACCTTACCCTCATATACAGTCTTCTTTACTTTCTTTTTTGATTTAGCCACTTATATCCTCCAAACCTACTTCTTCTTTCCAGCTACTGTCTTTTTCTTACCTTTCCTGGTTCTGGCGTTTGTTTTTGTTCGCTGTCCCCGTACAGGTAAACCACGTCTATGACGAAGTCCTCTATAACAACCAATATCCATTAATCGTTTAATATTAAGAGCTGTCTGAGTTCGAAGTCTTCCTTCAACAGTGTAATCGCTGTCTATTGATGCTCTTAATTTGTTAATATCTTCCGCTGATAAATCATTAATTCTAACATTAGCATCAATATCATTTTTCTTACAAAGGTTAACAGCAGATGTTCTGCCAATACCATATATGTAAGTAAGTGCAATCTTGACTGCCTTATTCGGAAGGTCTATACCTGAAATTCTTGCCATCTAATTGATCCTCCTACTTCTGCCTCTGCTTATGTTTAGGATTTTCACAAATAATTCTGACAACCCCATTTCTTCTTATTACTTTACATTTGTCACACATAGGTTTTACGCTAGCTCTAACTTTCATATTTTTTCCTCTACAAATTACGTGATCGTATTTTACCTTTTTTGATTATTCCATCATGATGGTGCATTCTTAAATGACCTTCAATCTGGGACATAGTATCTAAATCTACACCTACCATAATTAACAACGAAGTTCCACCCATTAACATTGCAACTGCTGCAGGAAAATGAAATAATTTCTGAACAATAGTTGGTATTACAGCAATAAAAGCAAGAAAAATTGAACCAGGAAGAACTATCCTGTTTAATATTCTTGAAAGGTGCTCCTCGATTTTTTCAACACGTATTCCAGGAACAGATCCACCGTTTTCCCGAATCTGCTTGGCAATTTCAACAGGATTTAAAGTAACCTGTGTGTAAAAATATGCAAAAAAGATTATAAGAAGTGTATATGTAACAATATAGGGAATACCTTGAGGACGCAGCCAGTAAGAAAAACTTGCAAGCCATTTAACTTCAGGACCAAGATTGCCAGCAATCTGCAAAGGGAATGTAAGAACTGAAGAGGCAAAGATTACAGGAATAACTCCGGAGGGATTTATTTTAAAAGGTATATACGTACTTTGTGCACCATACATCTTTCTGCCTACTACACGTTTTGCATAATTTACGGGAATTTTTCTCTGTCCCTGTTGTTCGTATATTACCAGAGCAACAACACCTACAAACATTGCCCCAACAATAATAACATGAACTGTGTTAATTTCTCCAGACTTTACCATTCTAAATAATGTTATAATACCATTAGGCATTCTGGCTACAATACCAGCGAATATAATAAGAGAAATACCATTACCAACACCACGTTGAGTAATCTGCTCTCCTATCCATATTAAAAAGACAGTACCAGTTGTTACAGTAAGCATTGCTATAATTGTATATTCAAGCCTGCCCATTGTTATAGCATTTGGAATTGAGTTGGCATAAACAGTTACAACATACGACTGCAGAATACAAATTACAACTGTTGCATATCGAGTAATCTTTTGTATTTTCTTACGGCCGCCATCTTCTTCAGACATCTTTTTCATTGAAGGTATAACCAATAACAATAACTGCATAATAATTTGTGCAGATATATAAGGCATTATTCCCAGCATAAAAATAGAAAAATGTTTAAAAGCTCCACCGGCAAAAAAATCAATATATTCTGTAATTCCAATATTACTGGATCCCTGTTGGGACATAAAATAAAGCTTCAATGCATTTATATCAATTCCAGGAATAGGTAAAGTAGTACCCAGTCTAAAAACCACAAGCATTGACAAAGTGAACAGAATTCTCTGCCTTAGTTCTTTGACTCTGAACACATCAAAAAGTGCGTTATTGGTCATTGCTACCTTCTTTATCAAGTACTTTCCCACCAGCTTTTTCAATTTTTACTTTAGCAGAAGAGCTGATTTTTGATACCTGAATATCAAGTTTTTTCTTAATTTCCCCATTGCCCAGTATTTTTACTAACGATTTTTTTCCTTTAAGCAGACCTGCAGCTCTCAAACTTTCTTCATTTACTACATCACCATCTTTAAATATTTCTTCTAAAGTTGAAACATTTAAAACAGTATATGCTTCCTTAAAAGGATAGTTACTAAAACCTCGATGGGCTATTCGCCTGTATAAAGGCATCTGACCACCTTCAAAACCTGGTCGTGTACCACCACCGGATCTTGAATTTTGACCATCATGTCCTCTACCGGAAGTTCTTCCCTTACTACCAGTTCCACGGCCGACAATAGCTTTTTTCTTATTAGCTCCTACAGGAGCTTTAATCTGTTCCATGTTTATTTGATCTCCTCAACTTTCACAAGATGTGATACAGCATTGACCATACCCATGATAGCCGGTGACATTTCCTGCTCAACAGAACTATTCATTTTCTTCAATCCAAGAGCCTTGATAGTTCGTCTTTGTTCCGGAAGTCGACCAATAACACTTCTAACAAGCTGTATACGAATTTTTTTAGCTTTTTTCTTAGCCATATTTAACCCCACATCTCGTCAAGGGATTTGCCCCTGTTCTTTGCTATTTTTTTGGCATCAAATATATTCTCAAATCCATCAAAAGTAGCCTTTACAATATTCATTGTATTTTTTGACCCTAGTGATTTACTTAAAATATCATGAATACCACAAGCTTCCATAATTGCCCTTACAGGTCCACCGGCAATAACACCTGTTCCAGGTGAAGCAGGTTTTAACAGAACACTTGCACTTTTATAATTACCAATAATTTCATGAGGTACAGTCAAGTTTTTGACAGGAACGCTTATAAGATTATTTTTGGCTTTTTCTATGCTCTTTCTTATTGCTTCTGCTACATCATTAGCTTTACCAAAACCGTAGCCAACACGACCTTTACGATCGCCTACTACCATAAGAGCAGAAAATGAAAATCTTCTACCACCCTTAACAACTTTTGCAACACGATTAAGCTTAATGAGCTTTTCAACAAACTCTTTATCCTTTTCCACATTCAACCCCTTAAAACTTAATGCCGCTTTTTCTAGCGCCTTCGGCAATTCCTTTAACTATACCATGATAGAGATACCCATTTCTATCAAAAACAACAGTAGTAATTTTCTTAGCCAGAAGGCGTTTGCCCAGCTCAGCACCAAGTTTAGCAGCATTTTCTACATTATTACGCCAATCTTTAAATGATTTTTCCATGGTACTGACAGAAGCTACAGTATTCCCTGTATTATCATCAATAACCTGAACATACATTTTCCGGGAACTTCTATATACTGACATACGTGGTCTTGAAGCTGTTCCGGTAACGTTCTTCCGAATATGTTTTTTCCGTCTTGTTCTTCTCTTGGCTTTTTCTACAACTCTTTTCATACCCGACCTACTTAATACCCGATTTTCCGATTTTTCTACGGAGTGTTTCTTCTTCGTACTTAATACCTTTACCCTTGTATGGTTCAGGTGGACGCAGTGATCTTATTTCAGCACAGGTCTGACCAACTTTCTGTTTATCTATACCTGCAACTATAATTTTATTTGTACCTTCACAACTAATAGTAATATCATCATTAATATGGTATTCAATCTGGGTTGAAAAGCCAAGGTTAAGTAAAAGGATTTTATCCTTTACTTCAGCCCGGTAACCAACCCCATTAACAAGTAAAGACCTTGTATAACCATTGGAAACACCTACAATCATATTATTTATCAGCTGACGGTACAGACCGTGATAAGAATTTGCTTTTTTACTATCATTGTTTACAACAACAATTACTTCATTCTCTTTCACATCTACGGAAACCTCAGGTTGAAAATCCTGAATAAGCTTTCCTTTCGGTCCTTCGACTGTAATAATGTTGTCAGCGGCACTGACTTTAACACCCTGTGGTATCTGGACCGGTAATTTACCAATTCTCGACATAGTTTACCTCACCTTACCAAACAGAACAAATCAGCTCTCCGCCGATTTTCTTTTCTGAGGCTTTTCTACCAGTTATAACCCCATTTGATGTTGAAACAATAAGAACACCATGACCATTATAGATTCTTGGCATTTTTTTATAACCCATATAAAATCTTCTACCTGGAGTAGAAATCTTTTTTAATCCATGGATAATAGGTTTTTCATCTGTATCATATTTTAAAAATATTCTGATACTATTAATATTATCCCTGGTGGTTTTCTTAAAGTTTTTTATATATCCCTCATTTTTAAGTATTTTAACTACCTCAAGTTTTAACTTTGAAGTTGTTATATCTACTTTTTCGAATCGCGCACTACTGGCATTGCGAATCTTTGTAAGCATATCTGCTAAAGGATCTGATACTGACATTTCGTTCTCCCTACCAGCTTGATTTTGTTACACCGGGAATTAGACCCTGACTGGCTAATTTCCTGAAACAAATCCTACACATTTGAAATTTTCTCATATACCCTCTGGGTCTACCACATACTCTACACCTGTTAACAACACGTGTACTGTACTTCGGTTTCCGTTGGGCTTTAATAATCATAGATTTTTTTGCCATAATTAAACTCCCTACTTCCTGAAAGGCATACCAAGTTTCTTTAAAAGAACTCTAGCTTCCTGATCTGTCTTTGCTGTCGTTACAATAGCTATATTCAATCCGCTAATTCTTTCAATTTTATCATAATCAATCTCAGGGAATATTATCTGTTCAGTAATACCCATTGAAAAATTACCATGACCATCAAAAGCGTTGGGATTTATTCCTCTAAAATCCTTAATTCGTGCAATAGAAACATTCATCAATCTATCTAAAAATTCCCACATTTGATTACCCCTAAGAGTAACCTTTGCACCAATCTCCTGTCCTTCACGCAACTTAAAGTTAGAAATTGATTTTCTAGCCTTGGTTTTTACTGCGTGCTGTCCGGAAATCAATTCAATTTCTTTTATAGCAGACTCAAGGAATTTTTTGTTTTGAATAGCATCACCAACACCCGCATTTATAGATACCTTTTCAACTCTTGGTATTTCCATGCTGGACTTGTATCCAAATTCTTCAAACAGCTCTTTAGCCACCTGATCTTTATAAAGCCTCTTTACATTAGGTACATACTGTTCCATTAGAGCACTTCTCCAGTTTTTCTTGCAATTCTAATCTTCTTACCATTTTCAAACTTATAACCAATCCTGGTTACCTGACCAGCCTTTGTAGTCATAGCAACATTTGAAATATGTAATGCTGCTTCTATTTCGATAATACCACCCTTATCCTGCTGACTTTTTTTCTTGGCTGCTTTTTTAACCATATTAAGACCCTGTACAAAAACACGGCCTCCAACTCTGTCAACTTTCAAAACTCTACCGGTTTTCCCCTTTTCTTTTCCAGTTAAAACCTTAACAGTATCATCCCGCTTAATTCTGGTTTTCATTTTCTCTTTCATGACAACCCCTTAAAGTACTTCAGGAGCCAGGGAAACTATTTTCATTTGCCCAACATCCCTCAACTCTCTGGCCACAGGCCCAAAAATACGTTTACCTTTAGGATTACTGTTCGCATCAATAATAACACAAGCGTTATCATCAAAACGGATATATGTACCATCAGGTCTTCTGTATTCTTTTTTAGTCCTTACAATTACCGCTTTCTGGACTTCACCTTTGCGAATCGCTGCATTTGGTATAGCATCTTTTACCGCAACAACAATCACATCACCAATCCCGGCAACAAGACGTTTACTACCGCCTAGAACTTTAATGCACTGAACTCTTTTTGCGCCACTATTATCTGCTACATTCAGATATGTCTGCATCTGTATCATAACGCAACTCCTTTTATACTATTTTGCCCGTTCAATAATTTCTGCCAGACGCCAGTGCTTATCTTTACTGACCGGTCTACATTCAACCACTCTAACGGTATCACCCTCATGAGCTTCATTCTTTTCATCATGGGCTTTCACTTTCTTTGTGCTCTTAACATATTTCTTATAAAGACCATGAAGTGTTTTAGTTGTAACAGCAATTACAATGGTTTTTTCCATTTTATCGCTTACAACCTGCCCTGTAAAAGTTTTCTTATTAACATTCATATCCAAGCCTCGCTTATCCCCGATCCACTTTAATTCTTTCTGATTTTAAGAGCATATTCATGTATAATTGTATTCAACCTTGCAATAGCCCGGCGAATAGTCCTTAACTCAAGAGGATTTTCCACATGCCCCATAACCTTATTAATCCGAAGATCTAATAATTTTCGACTTAGTTCTTCTTTTTTTGCTAATAATTCATCGTATGTTAAATCATTTACTGCATTCTTCATAATTTAAACCAAATCCCTTCTAGCAACTATCTTTGTTTTGATAGGAAGTTTTGCCCTGGCAAGCTCCAGTGCCTCTTTTGCAAGAGAACTGTCAACTCCTGACATTTCAAACATTACAGTTCCTGTCTTTACAACAGCAACCCAGCCTTCAGGATTTCCCTTACCTTTCCCCTGTCTTGTTTCAGCAGGTTTTTTTGTATAAGGCATATGTGGGAAAATCCTTATCCAAACCTTACCACCACGCTTTATTTTTCTGGTCATAGCAACTCGGGCAGCCTCTATCTGACGATTTGTAATCCACCTTGGCTCCAGAGCCATAAGGCCATACTCACCAAAAGAAACTTTGTTTCCCTTCTGAGCTACTCCATTCCTCTTACCCCGCTGAAGCTTTCTGTATTTAGTTCTTTTTGGACTAAGCATACTTACTTCCTCCTTGAAGAAGCAGGTTCTCTTGATTTCTTAACAAGTAAACCTGCATCATCTTTACGGTCATTTTTATAAACATCACCATTATAAACCCATACTTTTACACCAATTAATCCAAAAGTAGTAACGGCTTCTGCAAAACCATAATCTATACCAGCTCTTAAGGTATGAAGAGGGATTCTACCATCCTTACTCCACTCCGTTCTTGCCATTTCAGCACCACCGAGCCTTCCACTGATTCTAATTTTTACACCCTGAACACCGGCTTTCATAGCATTTGAAACTGCCATCTTAAGAGTTCGTCTAAAGGAACCTCTTGTTTTAAGCTGCCTCGCAACACCCAAAGCTATTAACTGAGCATCAACTTCAGGACGCTTAATTTCTTTAATTTTAATCTGTATCTTTTTATTTGCTGTCTTCTGGAGTCTGGCACCAATTTTTTCTATATTCGAACCCTTGGCTCCAATAATAATACCAGGTCGGGATGTTTTAACTACCAGTGTAATTCTCTGAGGCTGTCTTATTATCTCTATGTCAGAAATTTCTGCACCCTTTGTCTCCGGTGCATTCATTAATTCTTTTCTGAGTTTTAAGTCCTCATGAAGAGTCTCTGCATACTCCCTGGGGTCAACATACCACTTAGATTTCCAGGTCCTATTAATACCCAATCTTATTCCTATAGGATTAACTTTCTGACCCATTTACTCCCCCATTCCTG
>JALTGJ010000230.1 GCA_027077185.1 Spirochaetales bacterium
CTTCTCTGGGTACTATTGCTCATATTTCACCCCTCCTTGGATTGCTTGGAACAGTAACCGGCAATATAAAAGCTTTTGGTGTTCTTGGTCACTTCGGTTCTGTTGCAGATCCTTCACTCCTTGCAACAGGTATTTCCGAAGCACTTCTTACAACCGCTGCAGGAATAATTGTATCAATACCCGCAGTTGCATTTCATAATTATCTTGTTGGAAAAGCAAATAACACTATTACAAATTTGGAAAACAGGGTGAATGATATGGTTCTTTTTTTTAAGGTTGCTGACTAATGGTTTTTAAACGCCGTTTGAAACCGGTCTCTACAGTTGATCTTATTCCTATGATTGATGTTATTTTCCAGCTGGTAGTTTTTTTTATGGTATCCAGTACGTTTATTATTACCCCGGGTATTTCACTGGAACTTCCGTCATCTTCTACTGCTGAACCTGTAGTACTATCACAGCTGGTAATAACAATAGTCTCTGAAGATGAGTTATATATAAATGATAAGGCCAGCTCTCTAAGTATGATGCCTAAGCAGCTTCAGGATACAGTAATAAAGTCAAATATAGAAAATACAAATGTCATTATTGAAGGTGATAGAAAAGTTTCCTATAGTTTAATGATAAAGGTTCTGGATGTTTTGAGAGAAAATGGTTATACAGGTATCAGCCTTAAAATGAAAGATACCGGAAATTGAAAAAAGTGGAAAATGACCGTCTGCTAAAAGCTCTGTTAATTAGTATTGTTTTTCATGGGCTGCTTTTTTTTGCTATAAATATGTTTGACTGGTTTCCTGAGACCGAGAGGCAGGATCGATATGGTCCTGTAACTGTAGTATTGGAAAAGCCAAATTATCCTACAGTTAAAGCAGATAATTTAATGGACAAGATCAGTAAAAAAGAAATTACTCAAAATGAGAAACCTGTTCCTAAATCTCCTGTTGCTGTAAAACAGGATAAAGTTAATGTTCCGGATGCTGTTACCAAAGACTCAGGCTATGATCCCTATGCAGATATTGGAACAAAATCAGAACCGGTTTTAAAAGATACTTCAGTAGAAACTGCAGGCAATGTAGATACAGATATGGTATATGTACCTGTAGCCAGGGATTCTATTGAATATGAAGTCCCTGTTAATGGAAGCAGTAAGGATTCCGGTAAAGGGGACAGTGGAGTTCTGCCGCCTTCCCCTCTTATGGAGGATAAAACTAAAAATACTAATTCTGTTATCAGCTCAAATGATATATCAGATCTTGAAAATGCACTAAGTTCGGATAACAATAATCAATCTTCAGCTTCAGTTACTGATAAAACTATGTATAAGTATAATGACAGTCCAGTAGCTTTTGATACAGAAGGAATAAACCGTAAGCTTATTTCTAATCCCTCTCCGGAATTACCGGATAATTTACCTGCTGATTTCCCAAAGGAAATTACTTATAAAATAAGATTCAGTTTGAATACAGATGGTTTAATAAAGGTCTTGAGCATAACCCCCTCATCAGTATATCCTAACGTTGATACAAGTATCAGAAATGCCCTGAGATCCTGGACTTTTACCAGGTCTGCGGGTACAGATGATGTTAAAGGAACAATTACACTGATTTTTAAGGGTAGATAAAGTTATATGGAGATAAAAGCTGTAGGTTTTGATATAGATGGGACTCTTTATCCAAATTCCTCAATGTATTTAAGATCTTTAGGCTCTTTTTTACGCCATCCGGAAATTTATTATCATTTTGGTAAAATTAGAAAAGAGATACGTGAAATTGATTTTAATGGAGACTTTAGAGAAAAGCAATCAAAACTTCTTGCCTGGTCAATGAAAATAGACCAGGATAAGGCTTCTGAAATTATGGAAAGATATCTTTACCAAAAATGGTTTTATAGTTTTAAGGGTGTAAAACCATATAAAAATGTAAGAGCTGTGCTCCTTTCCTTAAAACGTAAAGGGATTATGACTGGTGCTATGTCTGATCTTCCTATTCAGAAGAAACTGGATTTTATGGGCTTGTCAGATTTAATGGATTTTTCCTTTTCATCTGAAGATACCGGGCACCTTAAACCACACTCTGCTCCTTTTAAAACTCTAATTAGTAAATTCGGTGTAAGTCCGGGTGAGATTCTTTATGTTGGAAATAGTTATAAGTATGATATATTAGGTGCAGAAAAAGTTGGACTCCGTACAGCTCATCTTGTTAGAAAACCGGAACCTGATAGTCAGTCAGATTTTTCATTCCATTCGTTTCTGGATTTAAGGGACTGGATATTTTCTCAAAATAGGGGAGGCTCATGGAATTCACAATTGGAAATATAATAACCCTTCTTGTTGTTGTAATAATTTTGGCAATATACAGGCAGATGGATAAAAATAACCGTTCCCTTGAAAAAATTAAGCGATATTCAGAAAAAATAAAAGATGAACTGGATGTTTATATTGACAGCAAAACAATTGAAGTTAAAAATTTTGCAATTGAACTGGATGTTCACCAGGAAACCGGAAAAGCTATTTTAAACAGAATAGAAAAAGCTGAGGCAAATCTTGAAACCAGGGCTGTTTATATAGAAAAAATGTATGAGAGAATAAATGAATATGACAAGGCTCTTGATGAACTTACTCAAATGACAGGACGGGTTCAGGAGAATCTTAACAGACTTCATGATGAGTCGGAGTTTGTTGATAAGGTTGGAAAAAGGGTTAAAGATGCCGGTTTGGGAATACTTTCTCTGGAAAAAAATATTTCAGGTTTAAAGCATGAATTTGCAAAAGAAAATATTAAAGAACTAAAACTTGTCAGGTCTGTTGTGTTGAAAGATACTCAGAAAGTAGTCTCTCAGATTAAAAATGATATTAATACCAGTGAGACCAGGATAAATGATTTTACGGCTATAGTTAAAGAACTGGAATTAACCAAGGAAACAATGGAAAAAGATACAATTGACTCTATTCAAAGCATTCTTGATGACCAGGTCTATCGTACTGAGCAGTCAGCTGAGCGGTTAACAGCTGAGCTTGTTGACAGATTTGATACTATTCTTTCCGGAAAATCTGAGCAGGTGGATTCCATAGAAGCTGATATGCAGATTGCACTGGATAAAATTTCTAAAGAATATGCATTAATTAATGAGAATATTAAACAGGAGCTGAAACAGTTTAAAGACCATATTAAAGATGTGGAGAATTCTTATTCCAACTCGTTAAAGGCAGCAGCAGAAAGAGGGCTGGTTCTGGAAGATGATGTCTTTACAGCAGTAAAACAAAAAATTGATGCAGATATAGTAAGGGTTACAGAGGGTTACAATAAAAATCTAAATGAAATTAGTAATCTGGTTAGTGATAAACTGTCAAATTTTAACAATACGTATACAGAAATTGCAGATAAAAATAGAAAAGAGCTGGAAGAAATATCCTCAGAGCTTACCGCCTCTGATAATTCAATTCGGGACAGAATTGCAGCAGTTGAGTCAAGAGTTAATGAATATGAAGA
>JALTGJ010000231.1 GCA_027077185.1 Spirochaetales bacterium
GGGAAAACTTGGAGATCATGTTCCATTAAGAGGGATAGGTATTGCTATTGCTTATACAGGAAATGGTTTTACACGGAAAAGAGAACAGAAAGAAGCATATTCAATGCAGGTTAAACTGGATCAAAATGATAAACTCTATATTTCAAGCAGTTCCAATGGATCAGCACCTGGAAATATATGGAAAAGCACTGCTGGTGAAATCCTAAATCTGGAAAAAGATTCTATAGAAATAGTAAAGGGAGATACCTTTATTCTACCTAATTCAGGACCTTCTTTTTTATCCAACGATTTAAGTATTATGACAAATCTTGTGGAAAGATGCTGCATTGGCATAAAAAAGCAAAGATTTCAAAAACCACTGCCCATAATTGTAAAGCGAAGTTTTAAGTCACCTGGAGATGCTGTATGGAATTACGAAAAACTAAAAGGAATGCCCTTTAATGCACTTTCATGGGGTGCGGCAGTGGTAGAAGTTGAACTGGATCCTATATTTATGAGACCGATAATCAGAGGGATATGGACAGTATTTGATATTGGGAAAATTTATAATATAAAAGCAGCACGCTCAACTGCTGAATCTGAGATCTATGAAGCCCTCAACTGGGCTGCAGGTAAAGGAAACCTTTTTCACAGGCCAATAGCCTCCTATAGTATTGATGAAATTGAAAAAATTAAGTTACCGGACATCAATATAGATTTTATTAATGATTCTAAAAGATCCAGTGGGGGAATTTCTCAATTACCGGATGCAATAATACCATCTGCCTTCGTCCAGGCTGTATCTCAGGCCAGTGGCATATATTTTGATACAATACCCATAACACCTGAGATTATTTTCAAGTATCTGGAGAAAAAATGAAAATTCAAATAAAACTAAACGGGAAAATTCTACTGCTCGACTCTCCTCCTGAAACACGACTTGTTGATCTTCTAAGAGATTCTGCCAGAGTCCAAAGTCTGCGAACAAGCTGCTACAAAGGCATTTGCAGAGGATGCTCAATTTTTCTGAATGGAGATCTTG
>JALTGJ010000232.1 GCA_027077185.1 Spirochaetales bacterium
GTTTCATGAGCCACCGCCTTCGGATCTTGTTCCGACATGTTCTGAAGCAGGGGTTCTTGGTGCAGTTGCAGGTATGCTTGGGACAATTCAGGCCGCAGAAGCTTTAAAATTTTTGACTGGCGCCGGACAGCTTCTTAATAACAAACTTTTAACCTTTAATGCTCTGGATATGGGTTTTAGGCAAATTACTGTAAAAAAGAATGGCAGCTGCCCTGTTTGTGGTAAAAATCCGACAATAACAGAGCTTGTGGATGGTGAACAGCCTGTCTGCGACCTTGAGTAGAGGATAATATGTTAAAGCTAAAAAAAGAAGTTTATGAACAAATGATAAGCCATGCCCAGGATGGCTTCCCTCTGGAAGTATGTGGTTACCTGGGTGAAAAAAATGGAATTGTATCCTTTATAAAAAAAATGAAGAATACTGATGAATCCAATGAGCATTTTGCTTTTGATCCTGCTGAACAGTTCGTTGCAGTAAAGGAGATGAGAGAAAAGGGTTGTAAAGCAGCAGTTGTGTACCATAGTCACCCCGAAACCCCTTCGAGACCATCAGAAGAAGATATAAAACTTGCAAATGATTCGGAAGTCAGCTATATAATTGTATCTTTGGCTGATACTGAACCTGTAGTAAAGTCATTTCGAATAAAAGATGAAACAGTTTCATTGGAAGAAATAATTCTGATATAAAGGAGTGATAAATTGGAAACCAAAAAAAAATTATCTATAGTATTGTTCAGTGGTGATTTTGATAAGGCCCTTGCTGCTTTAACTATGGCAACCGGGGCAGCAGCAGTAAACTGGGAAGTAAGTATTTTCTTTACATTCTGGGGTTTTAATATAATAAAAAGAAAAGTGGGGCATTCACTTATTGGAAGAGGTTTTATGGCACGAGTCTTTAATTTGCTCATGGGTGGACGGAAAAGTTCCCCTTTAAGCAGAATGAACTTTGGAGGGCTATCACCCAGGTTAATGCTTGGAATGATGAAGAAGCAGAATGTTGCTACTCTTGAGGAATTGTATGAAGCTGCAAAAGAACTTGGGGTAAAATTTATTGCATGTGAAATGTCTATGAATATATTTGGCTTAACAGTAGACGATATTGACCCTGCAGCAAAAGAAGTAATTGGGGTGCCTACTTTTCTAAAATATTCTGAAGATGCACAAACCATTTTTATTTAAAAAATTCCGGTTTTAAAAGGAGACAGCAATGGCTATAGAAAAAATAGATATAACTAAGGAACATTGCCCTATGACTTTTGTTAAGGTAAAGCTTGCCCTGGCAAAAATTAATAGTGGCGATACTTTGGAAGTTACTCTGACAGGTACAGAGCCCCTGGAAAATGTTCCGGGTAGTGCTGAGGAAGAGGGACATAAAATATTGAGTATTGAAGAAATAGATAATAATTATTTAATTAAAATTTTAAAAAAATAGTGACTGCTGTCATTATACAAAATATCTTTATCTATTTTACAAATAGTCAGCATTCAATATAATAAAAATGTACTACTTTTTGTTTTGGAAACATAAACTTATATGTATCAGAAAAACAAAATCTATATGAACCTTTTAAAGGAATGACTGTAATGAGAAGAAATATTGTACTACGATCAATTCTTATTCTTCCTGTATTACTTGTTTCTTTTGTCATTATCTACGGTATAATGGTTATTTTGGGTGGTCTTATTCCTGTAAATTCCAACGGGCCTGTTCCTTCCGAAGGAGGACATATCTACTTACTTAGCAACGGCTACCATATTGCCCTTGTTTTACCCCGGAATAAGTGCCCCTATGCAGATATTTTTGATTTGCCTCTTAATCTTTCCGGACAGGGTGGCTATTACTACTTTGGCTGGGGTGACAGGCAATTTTATCTTGGTACACCTACAGTAAGAAATATTGATATATCTATGGCGATGAGAGCTTTATTTACACCTACATCATCAGTTTTAGAGGTTTTGTATTTTCCGGAAATTTCAACTGATTTCCCTGGAGTAAGTACTTTGTATGTTACTGATAAGGAGATTTTAAATCTTTATGAGTATATAAAAAAGTCAATAAAAGGATTTGATACCACCCCTATTCAAGTTCCTCAGGATAAAATTGATCAGGCTTTTGCGGGTAGTATTTTTTTTGAAGCCAGGGGATCCTACAGCCTTTTTAACACCTGTAATAACTGGACTTCAAGGGCATTAAAACAGGCAGGTATTAGCACTCATCTCTGGACACCATTAGCCTGGAGGGTTGAGTAGGTATAATTCATCAAATGATTTTATAAATTGTTGATGAATTCAGTAACCTGGCTTATAATTCCAATAAGGTATGGGTAAAGAGAATAGTGTTTTTAATTTAACAGATAATGCTCATTATAAAATAGTTAGAAACTTTGCGGATAATTTTTTGTCACAAGGTATGAGTCCAGATGGATTGTGGGAGCTTGCCGGGGGTCAGCATTTATTTTTCTCCTTAGCTGCTTTTCTTGCCTTATCTAAATTAAGCCTTAAGCCCCACAAAGCTAAAAAACTGAGAATTGCAATTCTAATGAATCTTATTCATGAACAGAACAGATTAAGGCCTGTCTCTAGTGATAATCCCAATGGGGAAAATTCCCTTGAAAACAAACTTGCACAGCTTCAATGGATATTTGAGGGTACGGAAATAGACTATAAACTGATTTATGTATCCGGGGGCTGCCCCTGGGGATCTGATGAGGTTCTTGATAGTGAGATTCTGCGCACGGGAAGTGCACAGAAGGTTTTTCATATTAAGATTGCTGATTATGATACCAGCAATTTTTTTGTCCGGAACCGTAAGGGCGGTGAAGTTATTTTTGGTATGAGGTCTATTCTTCAACTGCCAGGATACGCTGATGCAGGATATTTCGATGCGATGCTCTTTACAGATGCAGACATGACCTTTGATCTTGGACAGTTGGGTATGCTAATCGATAAATATTTCTCCGGAAAGGATATCTTGATTGGAAATAGAATGGATTCAAGATCGATTCTGGTCAAAAATATGGTCAGAGCAGGCACGGGTGTTCTTATGTACAGGCATATTCAGAGAAAACTTGCTCCACAATTTTTTGTAGATTTGAATTTACATGATACCCAGTGTCCCTGGAAATTTTTATCCCGGAGGGTTATGTCTGATATAGCTCCCGATCTTGATTCAATGGATTGGTCAATTGATACTGATATTTTATCTGCAGCCATGAAGTATGGTTATAAGCTGAATATTTTTCCTGTAACTGCTATAGATTCTGAACTGGAGTCCCACGGAAGGGCTATTGGCCATTTTAGGCGAAACAGGACAATTATTGAAGGGACTATTCATCAGGCAGAAAAATACGGTTTGTGCTACGATAGAGAAATTGCTGTTTTGGTTAGAAAATATCTGAGTACTGATGAGGATTATAAACGACTACTGGATGCAGGGTTACCTCCGACTCTTAAGGCTCTTCCCAATAAAGAGTGGGGTAGTTCT
>JALTGJ010000233.1 GCA_027077185.1 Spirochaetales bacterium
TTTTAATGCATCAAAAATTAATTCTTTTTCAAGTTTTTCTACTGCTGTTTTCAGGGTTTCGTGAAGCTCCGTCCCTGTGGATTCGGCACTCTGAAGGCTGGGGGGAAGCAGATGGCCATGTATAACCCCATCTGTGCTTAGAAGTACGGCGCGCTCAATGCAGTTTTCAAGTTCTCTTATGTTTCCAGGCCAGTGATAACTCATAAAGAGTTCAATTGCAGGGGTAGAGATTCTTCGTATTGTTTTACCTGTTGATTTACTGTATTTTTCTGTAAAATGGTCTGCCAACAGCATAATATCACTTCGCCTGTCTTTTAAGAGCGGAAGATGTATGGGAAATACATTTAATCTGTAATACAGATCTTCCCGAAATAAATTCTGTTTCATCATTTCTTCCAGAGGACGGTTGGTAGCTGCTATTAATCTAACATTTACTCCAATAGTTTTAGTCCCTCCAACTCTCTCAAATTCCTTTTCCTGGAGTACCCTGAGGAGTTTAACCTGAGTAGAAGGAGAAAGATCACCAATTTCATCCAGAAATATTGTTCCTCCGTCGGCAAGTTCAAATCTTCCGATTCTTTTAGAAACAGCACTGGTAAAGGCTCCCTTTTCATGCCCAAAAAGTTCACTTTCAATAATGGTTTCAGGTAAAGCAGCGCAGTTTACCTTAATAAAAGGTTTATTTTTTCTAAGACTGTTTCTTTGAACCGATTGTGCAATAAGTTCTTTCCCTGTTCCGCTTTCTCCTCTTATTAAAACAGTTGCATCACTGGCTGCAACCTGTTTGATGAGGTCATATACTTCAATCATTGCAGTTGATGTTCCAATTATATCCAGGGGTTTAAATTTTAAATTTTCTGTAAGTTGCTTTTCCTGTTCTTCCTGGAGTTTTCTTCTTACTTTAACAGCTCCGGCTATCATTGAACCAATTATGGAGAGTAATTTTAAATCTTCGTCTAATTCTTTAGGACTTTCCTTATCGGTTTTATTAAAAATGGTTTCATACTGTTTGTCTGCACTAAGGGCACCAATGGTATTACTCTCGATTTTAATAGGTACACATATAAATGAAAGAGTTTTATGAGCAGTATGTAGTCTGCTTTCTGTTTTATCAAGGAAGTCTGAGTTGCTTGATATATCCGGAACCGTAATTGGTTCTCCTGTTTCTATCACCCTGCCTATTATCCCTTCTCCCAGCTGATATTCCCCTTTCTGCTGTTCCATGTTCGTCATGCCATGGGCGGCTTCAATCTGTATTTTTTCAGATTGTCTGTTAAACAGGGTTACAGTACTTCTAATAAGTCCCAGCTGTTCAGATAATGTTTTTAGTACAGGCTGGATAATCTGATCGAGATCAAGACTTCTGTCCAGTGTCTGACTGATTGAGTAGAGGAGGTTAAATTCCTGTATTTTTCTTCTGTAATGAATCTGATTTTGAGTTTCTATCATGGTAAGTTATCCTACATTTTTGTAGGAATATGTGCAAGAGTTAGATTAATCTATGTGCGATGTTTAATAGCTTTACGCAGAGTGGAATTGACTGAGTAGGGCAGAATTCAGTTTTATATGTTTTTTATACAACTCCAAGAGTGTTCTTACCATTTCATATAAAATATTGACGTGTGTATATAAATAATATATATTATAGTAAAACAATGGGGGGGGCGATATGTACACGCTTTCACAATTAGAGAAACAGCAGGTTGGATTAAGAATACCAAAATATCTTGTTGATGATATAGAAGAGTTTACAAAAAAGTTTTCAGTAAACAGAACAGATATAATTGTTGAAGCGATAAAATCCTATATACAGGTTCAGAATGAAAATCTGTTTTATTGTCAGTTTGATAAATCCTGTAAAGAAGCAAAAGCTATGATAGATGGTGAAATAGAAGAGAATTCATTAAATGGGTTAATTGATGAACTTAAAGCTGATTCCCACCTCTGAATTTTCACGATCAGTAAAACAATTATATAAAAAATATCGACTAATTTTAGAAGATTTGAAAAATTTGGAAATAGAATTAATTGAAAATCCAAAAAGTGGTATCAATCTTGGAAATAATTGTTTTAAAATTAGAATACCTAACTCTTCAATCCCTACAGGGAAAAGGGGTGGATTTCGGGTAGTTTATTATTATAGAGATCAAAATAATAAAATTTATTTACTTGTGATATATTCAAAAACAGATATCGAGAATATTAGTGAAAGAAGGTTATTAGATATTTTAGAGAAAAATGGATTAAGATAGTTTAAAATACTATTATTTGAATTTTAAATTGCTATAATGAAATTAGTTCTAAAAATATAGATTCTGCAGGTAGGAAAGGAGCCCATTTAGGTGAAATGATAAAAGCTTGTTTTTCTGTTGGGATTATAGAAAAAACTATATTGCAATTATTCTAATAACAGTTAATTGTTTGGATCATCTAATCAATCTGCAGAAGCGATAAATTTTTCAATATCCCTTGCTGTAAGTTCCAGCGAGCTTTTCCAGAATTCAGGGGATTGAATATCAATTTTCATCATTGCAGTTACATCAACAATTGAATTTTCCCCGGTTGCCTTTAGCAGATCATTATATTTTTCTATAAATGATTCTCCTGTCTTTAAATATTCAACGTATAGACCTTTGGCAAATAACAGCCCAAATGCATATGGGAAATTATAGAAATTATAGTCTGCATAGTAATAATGTGGTTTACATGCCCACATGTATGGGTGAAGATAATCTTTATCAAGGCCCTCACCATAGGACTCCTTCTGGGATTTAAGCATAATATCTTTTAACTCTTCAACAGATAAAGATGAGTTTTTTCTTTTTTCAAAAAGTTCAGATTCAAATAAAAATCTGCTGTAAATGTCTACAATTACCTGAGCATCCCCCTGGATACTGTTTTCGAGAATAGTAAAAGCTTCAGAATTAGAAGCATTCTTTAATGCCGCATTCATAATAATGGTTTCACAGAAAATAGATGCAGTTTCTGCTATAGGCATAGGGTAATCTGAATTTAAAAAACTTTCATTCTTCAGGCAGTGTCCATGATAAGCATGTCCAAGCTCATGTGCCAGTGTTGTTACACCGGAAAAGCTTCCGTCAAAGTTAGACATTATTCTGCTTTCACCAATAACATGAAGGTTTTCACAAAATGCACCCCCTCTTTTGCCTTCTCTCTGCTCTGCATCAATCCAGTTGTTTTCAAATGCGTTATCGGCAAAGTCAGCCAGATTGTCACTGAAGTTTCTAAACTTTTCAACAATAAATTTTCTTGCCTCTTCGTAAGTAAATGTAAGTTCTGATTCTCCGGAAACTTTGTTTTCTTTTGGTAATTCCATAGGAGCAAAAAGATCATAAAAGGGCATACCCTTTGTATGTCCAAGAAGTTCTGCTTTTTTTAGAAAATACTTTCTAAAAACAGGTAGATATTCTTTTATAGCTGAAAACATTGCATTAAGTGTTTTTTCATCCATTCTGGAATTT
>JALTGJ010000234.1 GCA_027077185.1 Spirochaetales bacterium
TGGCCGAATTTTTCAGAACCCAACACTTGGAACTGCTGGACAGATGACAATTGAAGATAACATGATTATTGCTCTGACCAAAGGGTTTAAGGGATTAAAAAGAAGTCTGACAAATAAAAAAAGGGATTTTTTTAAGGAACATTTAAAACACCTGGATATGGGACTAGAATCCAGATTAAAAGATAATGTAGGTCTGCTTTCCGGTGGACAGCGTCAGGCAATGACACTTTTAATGATGGTTTTGTCCAGGCCTGATCTTATTCTTCTGGATGAGCATACAGCTGCTCTGGATCCAAAAAATGCACAGATTATTCTTGACCTTACTGTAAAGTATATTGATGCTTATAATCTTACTACCATGATGATAACTCATAATATGAATCATGCTATTAAATACGGAAACAGACTTTTAATGATGGATAAGGGAGAGATTATTCTTGATGTTAAAGGTGAGGAGAAGAAAGCTCTTACAGTAGAAAATTTAATAAAGAAGTTCCATGATATTAGAAATAAAGATTTAGAGAATGATGAAATTCTTTTATCCTAACGATTAGAGGTTTTGTGTTTTATATATCTTAGTCTGTTTTTGTACAAACCTCTGGTTGGTATTTTTATAATGTTTTCTTCTTCCAGGGTATGTACAGCATCTTTTATATCATCTATAGTCCAGCTATCAAGAGTTCCAAATCCTTTTAGAGTGTATAGCTTTTTTTCAAATACATCAGAATATCTGCTGCCGGATAATGTAAGTGCAGCTTCTCGTATAGTAAGTTTTCTATTATATTTTTTTATTAAACTAACAATTGCATTGTACCCTAATCTGTTGGTTTGAATTGTTTTATCACAAACATCACATCCAAAGCAGTTATTGTATTCTGCATCCATCAGTTTTAAAAGAGATTCTCTCCGACATTGATTGTTGTTTATAAAGGCTGTAACAAAATCTCTGTATCTTAAATTAGGGATTGACTGATTTGTCCCGTTATTTTTATGGCTATTACCAGGGATATCATCTTTGGATATAAGCATTATTGCATTTGATTTTTTCCCATCTCTTCCTGCTCTGCCTGATTCCTGTAAATATGCTTCTACTGTTAAGGATGGTTCCATATGGATAACTGTTCTAATGTTTTTTTTATCTATTCCCATACCAAATGCTATAGTTGCAACCAGTATACCGTTTTTCGAATTGTAAAACCATTCCTGTACCCTGGTTTTTTCTTCTTTCTCCAGGCCCGCATGGTAGAAAAAAATATTGTCTCTATCCAGTTGTTCCCGAAGCATCCGGGCTGTAAGTTCTGCTCCGGCCCTGCTTCTGTTAAATATTAGTACAGGATATTCTAAAGTGTTATCCATCGAAGATGTTAGTAATTCAATTAATTGTCTGTTTTTTGAAATTGTATGTATTACCTTATAACTTATATTTGGCCTGTCAGGATTGGCTGAAATAAGTTCCGGATATTTATCTGGAAAAGTAATTTCTCTAATTCTCTTTAAAATATTCATCGATGCTGTTGCTGTAAAAGCAGTAATAACAGGTTGTGTTTCCTGTTCTTTAAATCCACAGGTAAGTTTACTTAACTCAAGATATACAGGTCTAAAAGTGTCACCCCATTCTGATATGGTATGGGCTTCGTCTATAACAATATGTGATACTTTAAATTCTTTTAGTTTTGTCAGCATATTCGATTTAAGTACTGTTTCCGGGTTTGTAAGAATAAACTTAATTTTCCCTTCTTCTATATCCTTCCAAAACTTATTTCTTTCTGCTCTGCTTTGTCCTCCTCTGAGTATTCCGGGAATTATATTTGCTTCTATTAACCTTCTTGCCTGGTCTGCTATTAGAGAAAGCAGTGGAAATACAACTACTGTAAGCCCTGAAAGCAATACTGCCGGAAGCATGAAACAAAGAGACTTTCCTGCTCCGGTAGGGAGAATTATAATCTGATTTGGTCTTGTGTCATATATTTCATATTTTCCTGTTACTGTGTTTTTTTCTGATTTGTGCACAAATCCTTCTGCACCTGCTGCTTCCAGGATGTTGCTTATGACCAGACGCTGGTAGGGAAAAAGATAGTCAATTTTAAAATTTTCTCTGGCTATAGAAAGAAGGGGATCGTATATATCCATACCATACAGTATGGGGAATAATGGGGTTTTGCTTCAGACGAAATTTAGTATTAATTATGAATTTTCTGTTAACATTTACTATTATTATGCTATAGTCACATTATGGCAGTAGAAGAATACAATTCAATGGCATCATACTACGACGCGGTTCTGGAACCAATTCTCTGGAAGATGCGCAGGAAGATAATAAAAATAAGTAATTTGCATAAGGGAATGAAGGTTATGGAGGTTGCCTGTGGGACAGGAACCCAGGCTGTACGGTTTAAAAAAGCCGGTGCTGAGTATACAGGAGTAGATCTTTCTCCTGCTATGCTGGATGTGGCTGAGAAACGAAATTTAAAGTGTCTTCATGCGGACGGTACAAAACTTCCCCTGGAAGATAATACTTTTAATCTTTCTACAATTACCCTTGCTCTTCATGAGGTGGACCCTGAAATTAGTAAACAGATAATTTTGGAGATGCTGCGGGTTACAAAACCTGAAGGGTCTCTTGTTCTGGTTGATTATACAAGACCGGATAAAAAAACTCTTTACAGCAGCATTGGTTACAAATCTGTTCATTTCATAGAAAAGCTTGTTGGGGGCAGTCACTACCGTAATTACCTTAAATTTATGAAAGCCGGCGGACTTGTCTCCTTTATTGAACAATTTGACCTTGAAATAGCGGAAAGGGAGCTAGTTTTTGGAGGGAATATTGGGATTGTTAAACTAAGAAAATTGTGAGTTTAAAAAAACATTCTCTATCTATCTTTCATCTCTTTTTGTTCTTTTGCCAATTAGCAGGATTATTTTTAATATAATTTGATATTCTAAGGTATTCATTTTTATTTCTGATAATATGTTCCCAATAATTTCTTTGCCAAATAGATGGATTCTTTAAGTGTGGCGGGTTCTCAATTGAAGATGATTCATCTTTTAGAAAATGATCTTCTGTGGGGGCGGAGAGAAAAGAGGGAGAGGATTCATCTTTTAGAAAATGATCTTCTGTGGGGGCGGAGAGAAAAGAGGGAGAAGATTCCTCTTTTAGAAAATGATCTTCTGTGGGGGCGTATTGCAATACGCCCGTACATTGATTCATTCTATTAGAGATTGTATTAATCCGTTTAGTGGTAGCTCCTTTGTAGCCGCGAATTATTGCTCCAATAGTCTGGGATGGAGATTTGAATTTGCCGCTGGTATCTTTATTGTTTTCAATTTTGTATTCAATGTGGATTATTGAGTGAAAATGGTCCGGCATTATTATAAATTGGCCAAGGTTGATATTTTTTCTAATTTTTAGAGTTTTCTCCCATTCTTCCTGTGCTATTTCCCCATATTTATTCAATATCATTTTTCCATTTTTTATTTTTCCAAATAGATGGATTCTGTTCCGGGTGCAGATTGTAATAAAATATAATCCTTTCTGTGAATAATCGTATCCCTTTAATCTGATTGATTTCCTGTGATGTGTTCCTTTGCTATAATACATATTTCTCTCCAGTTTAATCTTTTTCTGGTTTTTTTCACCCCAAAGATCGATAACACTTATTCAGTAGTACCGAAACAAGTCTGCTGCTTCAAATGTGTATATGGAAAACAGGCCACTGTCTTGAGAGGGAGATCGGTTGTTTTATATTTGACTTATAAACAGATGAGAGTTATACTTTTAGTATGAAAACTGCAATATCACTTCCTGAATCAGTGTTTGAAGAAGCGGAAAAATTTGCTCATCGAGTAAAGAAATCCCGCAGCCAACTTTACGTTGTGGCACTAAAAGAGTACCTTTCACGGCATGCCTCTGATAATATTACCGAGGCTATAAATGGTGTATGTGATCTTCTGGGTGAACAGAATTCTTCATTTACAACTTTTGCAGCACAAAAAATACTTGAAAAAGAACCATGGTAGCAATTAGTCGTGGTGATGTATGGTGGGCGGATCTTTCGGAGCCTGTTGGTTCTGAGCCTGGATTTAGACGGCCTGTTATAGTTGTACAGGGAGACTCTCTGAACCGAAGCCGGATTGATACTGCCATTTGTGTTCCATTAACCAGTAATTTGCACTGGGAAGATGCACCTGGGAATGTATTTCTATCATCTGGTATTACAGGTCTGCCAAAAGATTCAGTAGCTAACGTTTCTCAAGTAATTACAGTTGATAGACAAGTTCTTACTGAACCCATTTGTAAACTATCTGCAGCTAAAACAGAACTTATATTATCTGGAATTGATGTTGTTCTCGGAAGATAAAAGCTAATTTAATAAAATCATATCAATTGAGGGCAAGTCTATTAGAAATCTTCTTCAAACATTCACAAAATATTTACACTTTTATAGTATCTTCCATTCATAGTATACTTTAAACAGGAAGTGTAAATAATATGGCAAAAATACTTGTAGTAGATGATGAAACAAAAATCTTAAAGATGGTAAGTGATTATCTTGAAGCTGTTGGATTTGAAATAACAGGTGCAGCTGATGGTTTAACTGCTTTAAAAAAGTTTAGAGAAACAGATTTCGATCTGGTTCTTTTGGATTTTATGATGCCTGGAATAGATGGAATAGATGTAATAAGGCGTATAAGAGAGGAGTCTTCGGTTCCGATTATTATGCTGACAGCCAGAGCAGAAGAAAATGATAAACTTATGGGGCTGGAAATTGGAGCAGATGACTATATTGTTAAACCTTTCAGTATGAAGGAACTGGCGGCAAGAATTCGTGCCGTTCTCAGGCGGTCAGGAGCAGGTGGTATACTTAATGCTGAAAAAGCAGCATATATAAAATATCAGAATTTTGAAATGGACACTGTAAAACATTCCTTAAAAAAAGATGGCAAAAGTATAAGTTTAACAATGGTTCAGTTTGAATTATTTAAAGCGTTGTTACAAAGTCCCGGAAGGGTTTTTACCAGAGGTGATTTATTGGCCGTGCTGCAGGAAGCCTCCTATGAGAGCTACGAAAGAACCATTGATGTTCATATAAAAAATATAAGAAAAGCAATAGAAAACATCCCTTCTGAGCCTGTCTATATTCTTACAGTATGGGGAGTTGGTTATAAGCTCGCAGAGGAAAATGAAATTCTATGAAAATTAAATTAATGTACAAGATGATGATTAGTTTTATGCTGATTATTATTCTTGGTGGAGTAATTGTTGCTTTTTCTATTAATTTTTCAACTACCAGATCTTTTACTGCTCTGGTTCGTGAGAGTGATATTGCTTATGCAGAAGACTTAGCTTCCAGAATTTCAGTATATTATGAGGAACGGGGCTCACTGTCCGGAGTAGAATCATTGCTTAGAATTTATTCACAGAATGAAATGCAGAGAGAAGGTTTAATGAGGGGACAGCATGCTTTTGGTTCCGAGAATGAAACTTTTTCTTCTGAGCGTATGTCTGCAAGGGGACAGTTTAGGGCTCTTCCTGTCGTTATTCTTTCTACAGAGGGTGATATCCTTTTTTCCACAGTTGATATTAAGGGTTTGAAGCTTTCTAACACTAGTGGAGTTCAAATATATAATTCAAAAAATAAAACTATTGGATCAGTTTTTGCTGGTTCCATGATAAGTTCCAAATTACTTCCTGTTCAGGATGCTTTTCTTAAATCAGTGGGAAAAGCAATATTTTTTGCATCTATTGCTGTAATATTTTTTACTTTTATTGTTGGATATTTTCTTGTAAAACAAATTACAGGACCTATAAAAAAACTTCAAAAAGCATCAAATAAAATAGCCCATGGAGAGCTTTCCGTCAGGGTAGATATTAGCAGCAAGGATGAATTGGGGGATCTTGCTTCGGGATTCAATTTAATGACAGAGTCTCTTCAGGAAGCAGAAAGGTGGAAAAGACAGATTATAGCAGATTCTGCTCATGAATTACGCACTCCTGTTGCACTTATTCAGGGACACCTTGAGATGATGCTGGAAGGTGTCTATTCAATAGACAGGGAAGGTATTCAAACAATTTTTAACGAAACCCGTAGATTAAGTACACTAATTTCCGAGCTTCAGGAATTATCCAGTGCTGAGGCCGGACATAGTACTTATTTAATGGAAAAAATATCTTTGAATGATTTACTTAATTCAGTAATTAATACTTTTAAACCCAAATTAAAAGATAATAATATAATTTTAAATACAGAAATTACTAATATTCCTAAAGTTACTGCTGACAGGCAGAAAATGCATCAGGTATTAGTAAATGTAATATCCAACGCACTTAAATTTACACCTGGAGCAGGAATGATAATGGTAAAAACCTGGTACGATAAAATTTCAAATACGGTTAATTTATCCTTTGAAGATTCCGGTCCGGGGATTCCCATGGAAGAGAGAGAAAAAATTTTTGACAGATTTTATAGAATTGATAAACACAGAAACAGGGACAGTGGAGGATCCGGACTTGGACTGGCAATTAGCAGAGAAATTGTAGGACGACACAGAGGTTTTATTAAAGCAGTTGATCCTGTTTTAGGTAAAGGCACCCGTATTTTAATAATACTTCCAGTTTGACTGAGAAAGGAGACTGGAGGACGGAGAAAAGAAGTATTGAAGAAAGAAGAGAGGTCTGCTTTTTCCTGTCTCCCTTCTCCCGTTTCCTTCCTTGCAGTCTTGACTATATAGTAATTTAGCAGTAAAAAGTTACTTTCGGTTGTAAACTGATAATCAATTAATAATGGCAGGTAAATAATGAAAGAAGAACTTTCTTACGTTTTAGTAACTCCCTATACTATCAGTAAGAGTCGGACAGGTGGTGTAATTTCCAGACTCTTGTCCCGAACTGATCTGGAATTTGTAGGAGCTCAGGTTTTTTCTCCTTCAGATGAAATGGCTCAGGCTTATGCCTATTCCATAGAAAATCATAGTGGATCTGATGATAAAGAAATATCTGATCTTCTGGCAGAGTATGTCAGGACAAAATTTATATCTACAGATAAAAAGCGAAGAAGGGTTATGCTGATGCTCTTTAAGGGTGAAAATGCTGCACAAAAACTTTCTGATATTGCAGGGGCACTTCATCATAAAAATTTGGGTGTTGAATCAATAACCGGTGAGACTATTCGGGATACATATGCAGATCTTGTAATGGCTACAGATAACCCTAAACAAGTACAGTATTTTGAACCTGCAGTCTTAACAGCCAGGACTCAGAAAAGTGCAAAAGCCAATATGAAAATCTTTGCAGATTTTTTGAAGAATGAACAAAGTATTGTTGAAAATATGACATACAGGGATTCTTCTAAAATAGAAAGGACTCTTGTTATTATTAAACCTGACAACTGGAAGTATGCAAGCTCCAAACCAGGTACAATTATTGATATGTTTGCAAGGACAGGACTTAGAATTATAGGTTGTAAAATTCAGAGAATGTCTGTAGCTCAGGGTCTGGAATTCTATGGCCCTGTAAAAGATGTTCTTGTAGAAAAACTCGGTCCTGTTTTTGGGAAAAAAGGTAAAGAGGTTCTTGAAGATAAGTTTGATATTAATCTTTCTGATGAATCACTCAAAATGCTTACCAGTTCTTTTGGAACAGAATATGCTGTTGATCAGTTTAATCAGATAATTGAGTTTATGGCTGGCACAAAACCTCCGGAATGTCCTGAAGAAGATCTTGAAAAACCCGGAAAGGTTAAAAGTATGGTTTTAATTTATGAAGGAGAAGATGCTGTTAAAAAAATTCGGGATGTCTTAGGCCCAACTGATCCAACAAAAGCTCCTGGTGGAACAATTAGAAGAGAGTTTGGAAGTAATATCATGGTTAATACAGCTCATGCTTCAGATTCAACCGATAATTCAAAACGTGAAATGGGTATTGTCAGGATAAATGATAATAACTGTTTTTCTTTAATGGAAAAATATCTGTCTTAAAATTATTTTTTCATATATCTAAAAGGGTTAAGGTTATTCTGTAAATACAGGCTAACCTTATTCCCGAATACTGAATTCACAGCCACAGTAATTTTGCCGGTATAATCCATAGTCTTTACTTAATTCAACACTTCTTAAAAAACCATTTTTCTTTTTAAAATTATATTCTATAAATCCGGGGAACTTCGAAGCAATATTAAAAATAACTTTCGAATTTTTGTAAGGTCCCAGGGTTAAAGTTGTAGTAAAATTAGTAAAGCCCAATTCTTCTGCTTTATCTGCAGTTCTTTTTAAATTAAATTCAAAACACAGGCTGCATCTGTTTCCACCTTCAGGGGCTTTTTCATTCCCTTTAATATAGCTTCGCCACTCCTCGTGATCCCATGAGTCTGTAACCAGGGGCACCTTCCATATATCTGCAAGTTTTTTTGCGGAATCCAGCCTTTTAAGATATTCTGCTTCCGGGAATATATTGGAATTGGAATAAAACAGTGTTATATCCCAACCTTCGTTAATTAATCGCTCACCTGATGGTGATGCACAAGGTGCACAGCATGTATGTAATAAAATTTTCTTTTTAGTCATTATCATTCCATTTTATTATTGTAAATTTAGCATATCTTTCTGATTGCCACTATTGAAAAATAATTTATGCGTTTATAGACTTTACCATGGTATTACAGGTAGAATATAGGGTGAGTTATAAAAATCCAATGTTTTAGTTTTGGAAAAGGCAGTTAGTTATGGAAAAGTATGATTATATTATTATTGGTTCCGGCCCGGCAGGTCTTGGAGCTGCCTTTTATTTAATTGATAAAAATCCAAATTTTAAAGTTTTAATTATTGAGAGTGGAAAAACGAGTTCAGGTGGTTTAAGAAATGACTGCAAGATGAATTTTACCTACCCAATAGGATTCCCGACAGATAATTGGGATAAGGGGGAGGCTGATTATTATTTGGGAAAGGTGATTGATAAGTTAAAACCTGTAATTCTTGAAAAAAATAACCTTTCCATATATCAAAAGAGAGCAGAGAAACTTGGAGTTAATCTTGTTAATATAAAGCAGACTCATCTTGGTACCGATGGTGGTCTTCTACTTATAAAAAAGCTTATTTCCGAGTTGGAAAGTCTGGGGGTGACTATTTCGCTAGGTGAGACAATGCTGAGTGTAAATTCTGACAAAAAGTTTATTAAAACTAATAAAAGGGAAATTATTTTTAGAGCTTTGATGATAGCGCCCGGAAGAAAAGGCTTCCGGTTTATACAATCTGTTATGGATAGTCTCTCTGTTAATTATATTGATCATATAATTGATATTGGTATTAGAGTTGAAACCAGAGTCGAACATTATCCTATTGTAAAAGATTATTATGATCCAAAGTTTATGTTTCCGGAAAAGGTTCGTACCTTCTGTACAAACAGCGGGGATGCTCATGTTGTTCAGGAAAAGTACAAGACTGTTCATGATGATACCTATTACTCTGTAAATGGACATGCATATTCTACAGAAAAGAAAGCTAATGGTCTTGCAAACTTTGCAATGCTGAAAACGGTGAGGTTTACAGCTCCCCTTGCCAGTGGTCAGCAGTTTGCGGTAAATCTTGGACTTCAGGCTATGCTGATGGGTGGAGGAAGGCCTTTGATGCAGAGAGTAGGGGATTTCCGCCTGGGAAAACGATCCAAAGAAAATACTTTTAATGGTGATTTATATGATTTTAAACCTACTTTAGCAGGGAGCTGTCCAGGGGATATAAGTCTTGCAATGCCCTCCAAAATAATGAGGCACATCTGGAAATCCATGAAACTTCTGGACACAATAGTTCCGGGAATACTTCACCCCAGTACCATAATGTACTATCCCGAAATTAAGCTTTATGCCAACAAACCGGAGTTTCTGGATAAACACTTTCGTGTTAAAGATACTGTTTATTTCGCCGGGGACGGAGCCGGAACCAGCCGTGGTATTACAGCTGCCTGGGCCAGCGGCATAAGAGCAGCAGAAGGAATGCTGGAAATGATTTCGATGTAAAGACGCCCAAATTGGGCGTCTGTACATCGATTATCAAAATGTCCAGATGTATGAGATTCCAATTCCCCAGGTAAAGGATGCAATGCCTGCACCATCTTTATAATACCCTGATTGCGTACCAACTTCTTCCGGGTTGGAGACAGATTCATTATACTGAAAAGTATCCCCTACAGTTTCCAGGAGTTCTTCCAGAAAAGCAGTAAATAGGAAACCTCCCTGTAATCCTGTTTTTAGTTTTACTGTGAGTTCAGTCCTATACCAGAACTTAGCAGTAAATGAGTCAAGAAAGTAAAGATTCCGGAGAATATGATGATCAAGATCCCA
>JALTGJ010000235.1 GCA_027077185.1 Spirochaetales bacterium
GTATAAATATTTCGGAAATCACCCTTCCAGGGGTTCTGTGTGGGAATAATTGATACAAGAAAACTTTTATTATCCCCGGATACATAAGCATCCCTAATAGAGGCTGGAACCATTTGAAGGGTTATCATCTGTTCTGATGCCATACGGCTTAATTTTTTCTTTAAGCTCAATCTTACTGATTTCTGAAGATTCTGAAGCTCTTTAATATTATAAGTATTGTTTTTAAGAAAGGTGTACAGGCTGTCAAAACTTGTTTTTACTATCTTATCACCATCATCATTTCTTCCTGTAATTTTCGAGAGGACGGAAGATATTTTATTCATATTTCCAATATATGCCATATCGGATAATTCAATAAGGTTATCCTCCAGGAGGTAAAGTTCCTCCAGAAGACCGGATGTATTAACAGTGTTATCCGAATAATCAGTTCTCGCAAGATTACTCTGGAAAATTTCAATTCCAGGTATTCTTCTATCCAATTCTGTTTGGGTTACTACATAGGGAGCAATAGAATCAACCCGTTTTACAGATGACAATTTTTCCAGTTTTTTGCTGATATTCTTTATATCTTCTATATTATTGCTTATTATGGATAAGCCATCAGGAGCCATACCAAATTCTTTGACCATTTCATCCTGAAGTTTTATGGATTCCAGACCCTTTGCCTCCATTTTCATAATATTTGTCTCAATCCCTACCCTTCCGGAATAGAATGATAACAGGACTGTAATACCTACCATAACAAAGGCAATAATTACCGGTCTTCTAACAAGAATTTTCCCCAGTCCGGAAGCAGCATTGGCATTAATATTAATACGTTTAAAAAGAGGATGATCCTCTTTACCCTTTTTAACAAGACGATAGTTTCTAAAGGCTAACAGAGGTGGAATCATTAACATCATAACAAACAACTCACTTATAATTCCAAGACCGGCAATTATACCCAACTCACTAACCATTTCTGTTTTCGAAAAACTCAGCATAAAGAATGCTGCCGCCGAGGTGAGAGC
>JALTGJ010000236.1 GCA_027077185.1 Spirochaetales bacterium
TAAAAATTGCGGCTAAAAGAGTAACAGCACCTATCATGCTCAGTGCATAATAATAGATTCCTGCTTTAAAGGATTTTGGTTTCCCATGGGAAATAATAAAGAAAGATGTCCATCCCATAATTTCCCAGGCAATAAGAAACGTTATCCAGTCTGCTGCAAAAAATATGCCTGCATTCGCCCCAAGCAGCATTGTCCATAGAGGGGCAATTGCACTTGCATGTTTTTTATCATTATATGAAAGGGAAAACAAAGCTATTAAGAGAGTCACAACAGAGGTCATTCCAAAGAATATCCATCCAAAATAACTGTTGGAAAAATTTATGCTTACAATACCAGTTTCATAAGTCTCCCTAATCTGCCAGTTTCCATATAGCCGGTAAGCAACAAAGGCCATAAATAAAGCTCCCAGAAAAAAAACAATCCACTGAATTTTTTTAATTTTCCTGAAAAACAATAATGAAAGCAAACCTGCTGCAAAGCATACTAAAATGCTTACACTGATTAAATTCACATTGAACCTCCTGATGTCAGGATTAAGTGTATATATCCACTTACAGGGTTTAGAAGTTCACTTACTGAAGAGTCTACCCATGAAGCTATAATAGAGGGGAATATACCTACAGCAAGTAGACCTGCAGATAAAACAAGAGCCTGAAGACCAAAAAACAGGTTGTGCTTTCTCTTTATTGAAAGATCACTTTCCTCAAAGAAGGTATGAGAAATTTTCATAAAATATACTCCTTCGAAAATTGTTCCAACCAGGATAGCAGCAGCTCCTGCCGCGGCAATACCTCCTGTTGAAAAAGCTGTTTTAAGTAAATAAAACTTACCCCAGAAACCTGCAAACATGGGGATCCCAAAAAGAGCCATAGCACCAAGAACAAAAAGTGCTGCAGGAAGAGGATATATTCGCCCTATACCCTTCATATCTGCCCAGTTTTCTTTTTCTGTCGAATGGGAAAAATGCCCGGCTATGGAAAATAAAAGCATTTTTGCAGCAGTATGATTT
>JALTGJ010000237.1:0-434 GCA_027077185.1 Spirochaetales bacterium
ATAACGTCGCAGTCCATGAAAATTGTACCACTTATTTCCATAGGAAAAAATAAATTTAAATAGTTTCTCCTGATTATAGGAATACTTGGAGCCCCCTACATTGGAAAGAGGGGCCATCTCCAGACTCAGATAACGAAACTTCTGCTCTTGTGCCCAGAGAATCATATTGATAAAAAGAAAATCCATCGTTCCATTGGGAGAATCTTTTCCAAATCTCATTAAATCTATGGCAGCAATATTTTCCCTGCTGTAAGGAGGAATTATTGTTATAAAAGCAATAATAGTACCTGCACTATTTTTTAGCAGCAGTAATTCACTTTTCTGAATGTAATCCCTGTCAAATTTCCCCAGTGAAAAGCCCTTCTCTTTTCTGCCGTTTAGCCATTCTGTAGAGATTTTCTCCAGTTTATTGCAAAGATCTTCTGTAAAGGGTC
>JALTGJ010000237.1:444-1007 GCA_027077185.1 Spirochaetales bacterium
TCAAAATTATCTAAATCAATAACAGCTTCTTCCCCCAGCTTCACAAAGTTGTAGCCATTCTCATGATACAAATCCAGGTGATCTTTCTTTATCTGATAGAATGCTGTCTTCATCCCACTCCTGTCTGCAAAATCCCTAAAAGCTTCTATAGCCTCTACAAAAAGTGCAGTGTCTCCTATAGGATCACCAAGAGCAATATAATAATTCGATATAATACCGTATAGTATTAGAACCTCTTCCCTATACCAGAAAAAACTCTTATCCCCTAAATAGGCGAAATGAGTTAAATTATTCCCTTCATGACTATTAAGAAAATTGCCAAGTTCAGTAAAATCTCCAGCCCCTGCTGTTGAAAGATGATTATCCTTCCTTCTGGTAAGTAAATACTGCAATATTATTACTATCCAGGAAACGGTAAATGCAAGTATGGCATTATTGATATATTTATTTTGCCCGTGAAACAGAATAACTTTAAAATTTAGATGGGCATGATAAAAAGTATGCAAATATTCGGCAAAAAAAGCATAGAACAGAAGTAATCCGGATGTTATAAATAAATTTAT
>JALTGJ010000238.1 GCA_027077185.1 Spirochaetales bacterium
CTTTTTTTTATCATTAGCGACAGAGACTTTCCTTCGATTTGGTTGTTGTCAAATTTACAGCCTGGTAAAAAAGGAAAGTGCTCGTAAGCGATTATAGGGGAAAAGAAAGATAAAAGGGGACAGAGGTTAAAATGAAAAAGATATTATTGAGTGTTTTATTACTGTCAGCTGTATTTGCTGATTTTTTGTCAGCTCAAACTGCAGAGGAGATTGTAACTAAAGCAGATAGTGCTTTTAAGGGGAACAGAGTTTACAGTACAAGCACCATGACAGTGTATAAATCAGGTGAAGCCCAGCCTGTTCAGAAAATGGAAAGCTATACCATGGAAAAAAATGGGAAATCCTACTCTCTCTCTATTTATACAGCTCCCAGGAGAATGAAGGGAACTGCAAATTTAATGATTGAAGACGATCTCTGGGTAAGATTCGGGTCTACAGGAAGAACACGTAAGCTAAGCAGTTCTGCAAAGAAAAATTCTGCCGGTGGAAGCGATTTTTCCTATGCAGATATGGGGGACGGAGGTCAGGGGCTTTCAGAAAAGTATAAACCCCTTCTGGACGGCGAAGAGACTGTAGAAGGTGAACTTTGTTATAAAATTACACTAAATGCAAATGGATCAGATGCACCCTATGAAAAAATAGTTGTGTATATTACGAAAGATACTTACAGGTATATAAAGATTGACTATTTTGAAAGTAATGCAAATATAAAGACGATGACCTTCTATGACTATAAAACAGTTAAAGGTAAAGATTATCCCTTTCGTTACATTATGGAAAATCATACAAAACCGTCAAGAACAGAAGTCCTGATAGATGTATTTGAAATTGATAGCACTAAGGTAAAAGACAGATTATTTACGAATGCTTATCTTGAGAGCATAAGGTAGGAAGCTATGAAAAGACTATTTTTTCTTATTGTTATGGCAGTTCTTATATTTATACCCGTGTTTTCCCAGGCGGATTTTTCCGGATCTGCGGATATTGGCATCTATGCCAATCTGCCCCAATCGAAAAGTTTCAGCAGTATATTAAGCAGATCAGATCTTGGAGTTGAGGATATTGCTATGATGCCCTCACTCACTGTAAAACTGGATGCAGGAGATGATAAAACAAGCTTTTCCGCATGGTTTTCCATGAAAGAGTACCCAGTGGGTTTGGGTTTGCTTACTGCTTCTTCACTCCCTCAAACAGCTTATGTTCAGGAATTTCTGGCAGGTGAAGGTGGAAATATTTACAGCTTCGACCTTATGCGCCTCTCTGCAAATGTCTATTTAACAGATAATATTTCCATGGAAGTGGGCCGGCAGAGTATGCTCACGGGCTATGGCTACGGCTGGAACCCTATAGATTTTGCTAACCCTTTAAAGAACCCTGCCGATCCTGATGCGGAACTTAGGGGTGTGGATGCAGCTTTGTTTCGAATTTATCTGAATGATAATATCTCCCTTAAACTCTATGGTATTTTACCCAAAACTTTTTTAGCAGCAGGTATTGATTATAAAGAGATTAAACCCGGGGGTGAGCTAACCCTTAATTTTTCAGGTCTGGAAATTAAAATGTCCGGATTTTGGGATTATGACAGTACTGAGGGAAGCGATGCCTATACTCCTGCAATCGGTTCTGCTCTTATGCTGGACTTTTTTGGTATTGGTGTATATGGAGAAGCGGCTGCTAGGAAGGGGAGCCGTAACTACTCGTATGATGGTTTTACAAGGAATACAGATTGGCTCTTCTCTGGTCTTGCAGGATTGGAGTACACTTTTGAATCCGGGCTTTATGGGGTTATTGAATACTTCTACAATGGAGAAGGTTTTGATAAGCCTAAGCGTGCAGATTTTAAAACTGTCCTTTCCGCTCCAACATTTAATCTGTTAACTACTTACACTCCGGGTTACTTTGCGCAGCATTATATACTGGTTAATTTAATGCAGCCCTTTTATGATGTTAATACAGACATAAATCTTTCGGTTCTCTATTCGCCTGATTCAGGAGCTTTAACCATAATGCCCTCTGTAAATTACTCCTTTACAGGTAATTTTAGTGTAAATCTGGCCTATTCCGGTATGTTTGATTTAGGGGACAAAGGTTTTAATGAGGTTACTGCTTTGCCGGTCAGGCACATAGTTAGTAGTGTTTTTACTTATAGTTTTTAAGATGAAATTTACATTTATTTGACCATTAATCTTCGAATTATTATTTCCAGATAAAACAATTTTATGTAAAAAGTCCTTTAATTGTCATTTATTGCTATGTATATTTGACATAGTTGTCAAATATTACTATTATTATTGGTATGGAACGTATAATATACCAGGATTTGGTAAAATGGAAAATGCAGGATAAGCGAAAACCACTAATTGTTAAGGGTGCTCGTCAAACAGGTAAGACCTGGATAATAAATAAATTTGGTCAAAATGAATTTATGCAGATTCATTACCTTAATTTTCAAAAAAGCAAACAGCTTAGCGATATATTTGAAAAAGATCTTTCACCTGAAAAAATTATAAGCTCTCTTGAATTCCATCTTGATACAAATATTGATATTTCAAATGATCTTGTTTTTTTTGATGAGATTCAAGACTGTTCCAGAGCTATTACAAGCTTAAAATACTTCTGCGAGGAGTTGCCTGAGCTTGCTCTTGTTTGTGCAGGTTCTCTTCTTGGCGTTGTCCATTCTGATTCTGCATTTCCAGTAGGTAAGGTCTCATTTCTTAATCTGTATCCACTCTCATTTAAAGAGTTTCTTCTTGCCTTAGATGATAGGAAAAGTTGTAAGGTTCTGGAAGAGCTAAGTCTGGATGGTCATATTCCTGAGATTGTTCATATTCATTTATTAGAACGATTAAAAGAATATATGATCACAGGAGGAATGCCTGAAGTTCTTAACGTGTATATAGAAAATATAAAAGATAAATATAACGCATTTAATTTGGTTAGAGATAAGCAAATGGAACTTATTAGTTCTTATATGGGAGATTTTTCAAAATACTCAGGTAGAATTAATTCCACAGAAATTGTATCAGTTTTTGAATCAATTCCTTCACAGTTGGCGCTATCCAATAAAAAATTTGTTTCGTCCAGAGTAATACAGGGAGGGAGATTTTCAAGACTACGTTCTTCAATTGACTGGCTTATTGGTGCTGGATTGGTAATTAAAGTTAAAATAACAAATTCCGGAGAATTGCCATTTGCATCATTTACAAAAGATAACAACTTTAAACTCTATTTTTTTGATATTGGTTTACTCGGTGCACTTGGAAACCTATCATCAAAAGTAATATATTTGCAAAATGATCTTTTTGTTACTTTTAAAGGTGCTTTTTGTGAAAATTTTGTTGTACAGGAGTTTATATATAAAACTCAAACTCAACAATACTGCTGGATAAATAATACTTCGGAAGTAGAATTTGTTAGAGAGATAAATGGTATG
>JALTGJ010000239.1 GCA_027077185.1 Spirochaetales bacterium
CCTGTCAACTTTCCATTTTTATAAAAAAGGATTGTAGGAGAACCTGTTACATCCAGTTTTAATGCAAGTTCTTTGTTGCCCTGACGAAATATTTTTACAAAATGTACTGTATCTCCATAAATATTACTCAATACTTCGTATTTACTTGCAAGGGCATCACATGGAGGACATTCAGTAGAATAAAAATCCACTACTGCAAATTGTTTATCCAGAACTTCCTTCTGAAATTCCTGTGTACCTATCTCTTTAATTTTTCCAGCCAAAATTTTCTCCTTCTATCTTATTAATTATTTTGGATTTTATTTGCTATTTTCAATTTGATTAAAATAAAGATCCAGCCCTATTGACATAAGCTTATCTACCGGTCTGCAGTCCGGAGAAAGAATTTTCCCACTCTGGTTTTTTGCAATGGAGGCACATCCTCCACCACATGCTAACTGAAGTGAACATTCCCTGCATTCAGGAATGCTTGTAACATCTCTCTCTTCCCACTGTTCAATAATATCTTCTTTTTTACTTATCTCAGGATAAAAAGTTCCAAGTTCTTCTCCCGACTTTCCTACAGTTGCAGTACAGCTGTATATATTACCTGTATAGTCAAAGGCCCATTCAGTCTTGCAGGCAGGACAGCTGTCAAAAAGAGCCTGGGGGAGTTCCCCCTGTTCCCAAAGAAATTTAGACAGTGAAAATGCCGGCTTATGAAAATCAAGTAAGGAAGGATCGGCTTGTATCATATCGTACAGATCTTTATAGAGACTTACCCGGTCATACAAGCGGCTGCTGTCAATCTGACAGGTATGAAGTTCATAGTTTCTCCCCAGCTGTGTTTTAAAATATGGTGAATCCAGCCACCCCTTTTCTCTTGACAGCTTCGCAATTTTAGGCAGTTCATTTATATTGTCCCTGTCCAGTACTATTCGCAAATTAACTGTGAGCTTATTATTAATCGCCATATCAATACCGTCAATAATCTGCTGATAACTACTCCCTCCAATTTTTAAAGGACGCCGGTTATCATGAGTTGCACCAATACCATCCAGTGTTACCTGTATCTCTCTAAGGCTGGCTTTTTTTAGAATAGGAATATATTCCTCAAGACTGTAGCCATTTGTTACAAAAGCAAGACTTAGGGACTGTTTATTAGCTTCATCTATTAAATCTTCTATTATCTTTTTTTGAGATTCACCAGGAAGAAGAGGTTCTCCACCAAAAACTGTTATGTATTTTTTCCTGCCTGCAAACTCCGTCTTTACATATTTTAAAAATGCCTTTTGAACTTCCAGAATATTATGCCCTGGTTCAGGTGCATAATCTTCCTGATAACAGTAGGAACATTTAAAATTACAGGCATAAGTTGGAACCCAGAAAATTTGAATTTCAGAATTATCCCTATCCTGGATAAATTTGAAATATTTATCTTTATACCTGGTTTTCTCGTCTTCCTCACTCAAAAGAAGATACCCCTTATTCAACCACATATCAGGATCGCTAAAATTACCCTTTAAAAACTCTGAAGCACTGGCACTATCAAGAAAATCAGCCTCTCCTGAAAGAGGGTTAAGAATATAGTATTCATCTGAATCCTGGAGCTTTTGAAAAATATTATGTTTTGAATATATTGATTTCATTGTTAAGTATCCTGAATAAGAAAGACCGGATTCCTGGGAATCCGGCATAAATTTGAACTTTAGTCGTGACAGCCTGCTACAACAGGAGAAATTTTTGCACAGCACTGTGCAACATTTTTTATACTTACCGGTTTTTTTCGAATAAGCGATTTCATGCTTGTTTTCTTCATACTAACAGCTCCTTTCTATATATTTTAATAGACATCAGTTTTTAAATGCTCTGATTGTCCAGCTTACACATTGAATATGACTCTTTGGGTAGGGATCACTCTCTTCAAGAATATCCAGATTTTTAAAACCGGCTGCTTCCAATTGATCAAGATATTCCTCTTTTGTAACTGATCCAGCCCAGCATTCTGCAATGGCTTCCGGATCGTTTCTATATTCTTCAGGAACCTCTTCCAGGGAATAGATATCGGAAATTATAAATCTACCACCTTTTTTTAAAGAACGGAAAATTTCCTTCCATACTTTTCTTTTATCATTTGCATGGTTAATTGTACAGTTGGAAATAATCAAATTAAGTTCATTATCCTTAAAGGGGAGAGATTCCAATTCACTCTGAATAAACTCCACATTTTTTACATCAAATTTTAAAGCATTTTTCCTGGCCTTAATTATCATACCGTCAGAAATATCTACCCCATAAACCTTTCCTTCCGGTCCAACAGCTTCCGCCAATTTAATTACATCAATTCCTTTACCGCTGCCCAGATCGGCACAAATTTCTCTGAAGGAAGCTCCGGCATGATTGATTGCTCCACCACAGGAAAGGCAGCAGCTTGTTTCAGCCAATTTACTGTAACGTATGTTTATAGCTCCAAGAGCAAGAGATTCTGTCATTTATTTCTCCATATTTAATACAGGCCATACTTTACATGCAATTTTGATGTAACCCAAAAGCCCATTATCCTATGTTTTACCGCAAACATATCAAGACCTATATATAAGCAATTTACTACTATAAGTCAAGTAACTGCTTTAATTTTTTTTATAAAAAATATATGCTTAATTAAATGGATAAGGAAAATCTGACAGTTATAAATTACAGAAATTATGCTGATTCTGTATGGAAGGGGAATACGTCCCAGCAAAAAAAATACCGGGATATCTGGTTAAGTTCTCAGAATAAAACCCTACCCCGAGGGTTCCTAAAAAAAGATTATAAAATACGAATTAAAGAACTCCGGAAGGAAATTGACTATAAAAGTGAAGAAATTGAAAAAAAGCTGCTAAAACAGAGATTTAGTTTTTCTTCAGAAATTGACAGCAAGTTATACAGCTACAGAGAGCTTATAACCTTGGCTAAAGATGAAAAAATTAATATAGGGATACAGCAGGCCCTTATAGAGGAAGCTAACCTTCTGGTAGATTCCGGATTTACTGAACTTATCAGATACAGAAATAAGAGTGCAAAACACCATGGCTACAGGAATTATTGGGAAATGGTAAACTATACTCAAAAAGACTTTCTCTCATTTTTTTTAAGACAGCTGGATCTCGATCTCAAAAAGATTCCGGTAAAATTGCTTCCGCCTACTTTAAGGAGCAGCTTACAGATAGATTTAGGTGAGGCTCTGGCATTTTTTGCCAGCCTGCTCTTTGTAAGAACAAAAATTCCTCCAATTGAAATAAAAATTCGAAAAGGATCTGACTGTCCCCCTGGTCCAGCCTATGTTCAGACTCTCGAATACAGGCCCGAAAAAGGGCACATTCTTGGAATTAATCTCCCATTCGTTCACCAGAATAGGCTCAAAAGGGAAGACCTGGGAGTTTTATTTCATGAACTCACTCATCTCTTTCATTTTGCTTCATTGGACTACCGTGGAAATCATGCTTTTCCGGCAGAACTAGCCTCAAATAATCTTCTGTATGAATCAGAGGCTCTGTGCTATCAAAGCCTGACTCTTTCCGCATGGAAGGGTGCCCCCTATATTCCCGACTTATGGATGCTCAAGGATCTTGTCTATCTTGCAGAAACAGAGAGACAGCTATATTCAATGGATATCATTAATAGCGAAAATATAAAGGAGTTAATCATGGGCAGAATTACTGAACACTATCCTGATGGTAATTTCAGAAGAACTCCTTTAGGGGCTTCCCATCTAATTTCCGGAGAACTTGCAGGTCAATACTGGATCTATCCTGCTGCACATTGGCGTAGTTTTCAAAGAATAAGTGATATATTAGGCACAGAAAAGTTTCTAACTGTACCATCTTTCTGGATAGAGGGTAATGAAGCAAGTTTTAGACTGCAGATGGATAATCTACATAAGGAAGGAAACATTTATCCGTTTGTAGCAACTGAAAATCTTATGGAACCGCAAAAATTACAGAGAAGGGAAAGGGAAGATATTATTGACGAACTTAACGAAACCGGTTTATATGCCAGGTTCTTAAGCTAGAAAATTAAAAAGAAATTTAACTTTTTTTGACACTCACAGAGGCCTTTACAGTTCCTGCATGGCCACCCAAATCTATGACTAAATGCCAATGGCCCTTATATGAAGATGTTAAATTAATCATTAACTTTTTGGATAAACCACCAATATGATCGTATGACTTTCCTTTTTTATAATTATTGAAGTTTATCTCATCAAGAAGCTGAACATTAGCCTGCCTATCTAATTTAACCTCCACAACATCACTCTTCTTTAGTTGAAACTCATAATGCAGATAGTTCAAACCAGACTCCGTTTACTTTGCATAATAGATTTTTACATCTTTACCCTTCTATAGTACAATATCCACTAACAGAACTCAAGAAAAATATAATTAAACCCACCTGCCCAACCCGGCGACAGCCGGAAAAAGCCAGGCAGATAGTCATCCAAAAGAAGAACTTGCTTAAGAGGTACCAGGAGGGTACAGTATCTTTCCAGGTTCCAACTATTCTTCCGGTATAACCCTCACAGCACCTTCATCTGCAGAACTGGCCATAAGAGCATAGGCCTGCAACGCTTTGGAAACAGTTCTATCCCGTCCAATTGGTTTGTAGGCTTCATGACCCTTTGCTTCTTCTTCTTTTCTCCGATCAGCTAACTCTTTGTTACTTATTTTTATTTCAATAGATCGTGAGGGAATATCAATTGCAATAATATCTCCCTCCCTAATAAGTGCTATTGCTCCACCTCCGGCTGCTTCGGGAGAAACATGCCCTATGGACAACCCTGATGTACCTCCGGAAAACCGTCCATCAGTTATTAGAGCACACTCTTTACCAAGATGACGGGACTTAATATAGGATGTTGGGTAGAGCATTTCCTGCATACCCGGCCCACCTTTTGGACCTTCATATCTTATTATAACCACATCTCCGGCTTTTATACTTCCATCAAGTATTCCGTCACAGGCAGTATCCTGGGAATTGAATACTTTGGCAGGACCAGCAAATTTATAAATGGAAGGATCAACACCGGCAGTTTTTACTATACATCCTTTCTCAGCTAAATTACCAAATAATACAGCCAGGCCTCCTTCCGTGGAATAGCAATGTGCAATATCACGAATACAGCCCTTTTCCCTGTCTTTATCCAATTCCTTAAATAACTGATTATGGCTGGCCATTATTCTATTACCAAGAATTCCACCTGGTGCACTTTTATATAAATCTATACATTCGGGTCCGGCTTCAGAAGACATAATATCCCATTTAGTAATTGCCTCTTTAAGAGTAAGTCCATCAACACGATAAACACTGGTATCAATCAAACCACCCCGGTTAAGTTCAGCCATTATTCCAAGAATACCACCTGCACAGTTAACATCCTCGACATGATACGAAGAGCTTGGAGCTACCTTGCAAATACCCGGAGTCTTACGGGAAAGTGCATCAATATCTGTCATTTTAAAATCCACACCAGCTTCGTTTGCAATTGCCAGTAAATGAAGAACAGTGTTAGTTGAACCACCCATTGCAATATCCAGAGTCATAGCATTAAGGAAAGCAGCTTTTGTGGCTATTGAAAGGGGCAGAACAGATTTATCATCTTTAAAATAATAACTCTCCGCCATTTCAACTATTCTCGCTGCTGCATCTTCAAAAAGCTTCATTCTGTTTTTATGGGTGGCGACAACAGTGCCGTTTCCAGGGAGCGCCAGTCCTATTGCCTCATTCAGGCAGTTCATGGAATTTGCGGTAAACATACCGGAACATGAACCACAGGTTGGACAGGCGGCTTGTTCAATTTTATTTACTTCTTCATCAGAGACTGATTCATCTGCACTTAAAACCATAGCATCTACAAGATCATATTTTTTACTGCCAATCTTTCCTGCTTCCATTGGCCCTCCGGAAACAAATATGGTTGGAATATTAAGACGCATGGAAGCCATAAGCATTCCAGGAGTAATTTTATCACAATTACTAATACAGACTAATGCATCAATTTTATGTGCATTACACATATACTCCACACTGTCAGCTATCAGTTCCCTGGAAGGAAGTGAATAAAGCATACCATCATGTCCCATGGCAATTCCATCATCAATGGCAATAGTATTAAATTCTGCTGCAAAGCACCCTTTACTCTCTATTATTTTTTTTACCTGCTGCCCTACTTCATGAAGATGTACATGCCCGGGAACCATCTGTGTAAAAGAATTCGCAATACCTATTATAGGTCTACCTATTTGTTCCTGTTTTAGGCCATTTGCCCTCCAAAGACTTCTGGCACCAGCCATTTTCCGTCCTTTAGTTGTTGTATCACTTCTTAATGGTATTGCCATGATAATACTCCTGTCATAAAAAATTGTTCTAATTTATCTGCTTATTATGCATTACTTCCTCAATTGAATAAAGTGCTATTTCTGCTATTTATTATTGCGTTTTTTGCAAAACAGGAGTCGATTTAAAAAACCGACTCCTGTTTAGAAATATAATATCTATCTAAATTACTTATTTTAAATTTTCCAGCAGCCTTTTAAAGACAACCTGGTTATCGAGTTTTCCTTTTTTTAGAAAGGCAAACAAAAACTCCAGTTCTTTATTTTTTGTCAGATTTAATAGATCATTATAAAAACCAAAAGCAGTCCTGTTCTTTTTTATTCTATCCTTTAAAAATTCTTCTACAGAAATATCATCCGGCAGGGGCTCCTGCTCAAGACAGCCGGCTACAACAGATACTTCCTGGGGTCTTTTCAGTTTCTCATCCAGATGTATTAGTACATTCGGATTTTCCTTTAGAACAATAATTCTATTACGATGATCCAGTTCACGCTTAGCAATTTCTCCAATTACACTATTTATTTCCTCTGAAAATTTATCTTTAAACTTCATATTTGTTTCAGAACATTTAACTTCAAAGGATAAAACAGTATCCAATACTTCAAATATTGTTGTATAGAATTTTTCATCAGTCTTATTGAGCATACTGTCAATTCCAAGGGCTGCCTGATGTCCAACAGCAATACCAGTTATAACATCCGGACCCTTAATAATATCACCTGCAACGAACAACCAGTCAAGACTACTCTGATAGTAGTCACTAACCTTTATTCTTCTTCCATCCATTTCAAGTTTTTCTGCATAATCACCCAGATAATCCATATCAGGACCCTGTCCGATAGATTCAACTACCATAGTGGCATCCATAAAAAGTATATCTTCGGAATCAAATTTTGGAGCAAATCTATGTTCTTCATCAAAAATACTCAGACACTTATTAGCCTTAAGACCCTTAATTTTTCCATCTTCAATACTAATTTCAAGAGGTCCCCAGCCTGGATGAAAAACAATTCCTTCTTCCATAGCTTCAATTATTTCTTCTTCATCTGCAGGCATAATATCCCGACTTTCCAAAGAAGTAACTGTTAAATCCACCTTTCCATACTTTTGACGCTGCTTTCGTGCCAGAGAACGGGCTATATCCATGGCCACATTTCCACCACCAATAACAACGATCTTTTCGTCCACCTGGATATCATCACCCTTTGTAATTTTGCTTAGAAGATCAATGGATTGAAAAACATCCTTATGATCAGTACCGGGAACCCTTGTACTTCTGCCCAGGTGAAAACCTGTAGCTATTAAAACGGCATCATAATCCTTACGCAGGTTTTCAAAAGGAATATCTTTTCCAATATTGGTATTGCATTTAATATCAACCCCAACTTTCTTAATATAATCAATATCCTTATCCAGTGCAGGATATGGAAGCCTGTATTCAGGAATACCATATCGCATCATTCCACCCGGTTCCGGATAGGATTCAAAAACATGAACCTTATAACCCATTAACTGAAGATAATATGCAGCAGAAAGACCGGAAGGTCCGGACCCAACAATGGCAATATTTTTACCCAGAGGTTTAACAACCCTTGGATTATTTATGTCACCATATTCTTCTACTGGAATGGCATCCATGGCATAACGCTTTAGCCAACGAATAGCAACTGGTTCACCACGCTGACCAATACTACAGGCTGTCTCACATTTATGTGTACAAATACGACCACAAACTTCAGGAAGAGGATTGGTCTTATAAATCTGCCGCCCTGCTTCAAGAAGATTGTTACTCCAAATAGATTCAATATATTCCGGTATATTCATATGAGCAGGACAGGTGTCTGTACACAGTCCACAGGCTACACATCTGGAAGCTTCTGCTACAGCCTGCTCTTTGGAATAACCCTTAACAATTTCGATAAAAGAATCATTTCTTTCTTCCGGGGAAAGTTCAGTCATTTTTACCCGTTCCAGATCAAGAAAGTTTGAATCATCACTGGCTGTATAACCTAACGGGAAATCTACATTATGTATACCATTGGAATCCGGAAACATAAAAAATGTATCAAGATCATCACTGACATGGGTATATTCCTGGGTCATATTGAGCGAGTTGGTTGTACAAATATCTACACAAAGTGCACACCAGCAGCATCTGCCGTAATCAATTGCCGGCCGCAGGTTGGAAGATCCTACACCAGGCTCTATACCCGGAACTTCAATCATTCTAATTGCATCATTATCACATATCTCAGCACAGGTTCCACAACCTATACACTTATCCTGATCATTTACATGGAACCCTCTATACCCTGAAGCAGTAGGACGGTTCTCATAAGGGGTCCGAATTGTAACTGGTTTTTCACCAATAAATTTCAATGCTTTAAAAGGCTTTAAAATACTTCCCTTCTTATTCTCAGACATTTATTACTCCTTTACCTGTCAACTTCAGGAGGACATGCATCCAGACTAAACATAACCTGTGAAGCATCCTCAATTCTTGTACCAATGAGCAAATTCTCCAATACATGAACACCATGAGTTGTAGAAGCCCCACGCACATGAACTCTGTATGGATTTCTACCACCGTCACTTACCATGTAGTAAGCATATTCACCCTTGGAAGATTCTGTTCTTACATAAGCGTCCCCTGCAGGAACATTCCACTTCAATGGATTAGGTATTTTGTTCCATACAGGACCAGCAGGTATTTTATCTATAATCTGACGAACAATACTTATACTCTGAACAATTTCCAGACGGCGAACCATAGTCCTTGCATAAGCATCTCCAGCTGTCATAGTTGGAACTTCAAAATCCAGCTTATCGTAAACTTCATAGGGATCATCTTTCCTGACATCTGCAGCTACACCACAGGCTCTTAAATTAGGACCTGTAACTCCCCAGGCAATTGCCTGTTCTTTTGTAAGAACACCTATACCGGTCGCTCTTTTTATAAAAAGAGCATTATTTATTGCAAGATCATCATAATCCTGTAGACGGCTTTCTATATAATCCATAACTTCTAAAACTCGTTTTTCAAAACCATCCGGAAAATCCCGTCTTACACCGCCGGGCAACTGATATATATGATAAACTCTACCACCTGTAAGTTCCTCAAATAATTCCAGTATTCTGTCTCTATCTGCAATTGTCCAGTTAGGAAAAGCATATAAACCTGTAGTCGCAGTATGTCCACCTAAACCAAAAAGGTGGGAGGCCAGTCTTGATAGCTCAAGAACAAGTGTTCTAATATATTTGGCTCTTTCGGGAACCTCGATTCCTGCAATTTCTTCTATTGCTCTGGCGTAATTATTTTCATTGGGATCCGGATCAGGAACACAGATACGACATACAATGGCAATATTTTGAATAAATAATCTCTCTTCCATAAGCTTCTCAAAGCCACGGTGAAGATAACCGGCATCAGTTTTTGCACCGACAATCTTGTCTCCGAGTAATTTTAGCTTTAAAGAAAAATTCCCCTCAATGCCAGGATGATTAGGACCAATGAAAAGTTCATAATCTCTTACTTCTTCTACTTTACTCATTATCTTCTCCTGCAGACACCATATCTTTCAACCACTGAGGTTCATATTCTCTATAATGATAAAAGTTAAGGGCAAATTCCCTGGTTATAAAATCTTTTCTCATTGGAGGAGGTCCGTTCCAATCTGTCAAAATATACCTTTCCATATCTTCACTTCCATCAAAATAAACACCAAACATTTCATGTATATCTCTTTCAAAAAATTTCGCAGGCTGCCAAAGATCTGAAATTGTATTAAAGTGGGATTCCCCC
>JALTGJ010000240.1 GCA_027077185.1 Spirochaetales bacterium
ATTTTTTAAATTTAAAATATCCTGAAATTCATCAAATACTACAATATTTTTTTTATTCGAATGCTCCTGATAGATAAACTCCAGTAACTGCTCAATACTTCTGGGGGGAATTTCCTGATTAGCATTAAATGAAATACTAGGATTCCCGGAGTATGAATCGATAGATACAGATGGACGCAAATGAGATACGACCTTTACCAATTTCTCAAAAAAATGAGACTGTTTATCCAAAGAAACAAGCGAATTTGTAATCCTGTTGATTAAATCATTTAAAGTTTTTATCTGATTAATATCAATATACAGAATCCGATATTTTTTTATCTCATTGGCTGTATTAATTATTAAGGAGCTCTTTCCTGTTCGTCTTTCTCCTTCTATCAATACATTCTGACCGGATATTATATGTTCTCTTAATACTTTTTCCAGTGGCAAACGTGTGCAGAAATCAATATCTGTTACAATTTGTCCATATTTAAAAGGGTTCATATAGAGATCTCCTAAAAATAACACCAAACAGTGTAACACCAAACAGTGTAACACCAAACAGTGTAACACTATTTGGTTCTATATGCAATCCTACTTCTTATAGATATGGAAAAATTCCGTATTAAATTAATATCCACTTCCTTCTGTCAAGGAAAGTATCTGCAATTTCTATGGATTGTGAACCATGGATGCACTGTTTCCATAAAAAAGTGATTTAACCATATGCTTAGAACCAAGGCCCCTATACTCAACCTGCCATATTTCTCCGTTATTTGCTATTTTTTCGGGATAGATAGGAAGAGTATCCTCAAGCAGCGCTTTTATTATCCGAAGGGTAACTGCATGAGTAACAATAAAAATATTAGATTTCTTATCTGCACTGTCAAATCTATTAAAAAAAGGAATAATTCTGGATGCAAGCATTTTATAGGACTCCCCTCCACCCTCAGGAATCCAGTTCCAACGGTTTTTTACATCTTTTTCATAGGCAGGATCCAATTTTACATCATCATATGACATACCCGTAAACCTTCCCAAATGCTGTTCTGCAATAGCCTTGTCAATTTCTGCTTTTTTATCTGCCATCTGTTCAAAAGGACTGGCAGTCTGACAGGCCCGTAGCTGGGGAGATACAAAAATTGAATCGAGTGTAATATCCTTTAAAAACTCTCTTGCAATATCATAGGCTCCCTGCATCCCCTCAGGTGTAAGTGAAACATCTGTCTGACTCGCCAGTATCCGTTTTCTGTTAGCAACGCTTTCCGCATGTCGCATAAAAAAAAGTGTCGGCATCTACATCTCCATCCCTATTTTAATCATTCTCATAGCTCTGGCTGAACTATCTATTAACAGTTCATAGGATCTGGACATAGCCTCATCCAGGCTCATGGCCTTATTCACCGAACTCATTACAGCATCTATACCATAACTATAAACAGCATCAACCTTTGGCCCTATGTCCCCGACAACTACCAAAACAGGAATATTTTTCTTACTGGCTCTACCTGCAATACCGACAGGGACCTTGCCATAAACAGACTGTCCGTCTATTCGGCCCTCCCCGCTTATTACAAGATCAACTCCATCCAGATAGTCATCAAATTTTATAAGATCAAGAATAATTTCTATTCCGGATTTAAGTTCACCTCCGCAAAACTCCATAAGACCAAACCCCAGACCTCCGGCAGCTCCTGCACCTGGAATCTTATTATTCGATCTGCAATATTTACTGCTGACAACTTTTGCAAGTTTATCCAAAGCACTATCCAAAAGTTTAATATCGTTCCCGGAAGCTCCTTTTTGAGCACCATAAATATAACTTGCTCCCTCAGGACCAGTAAGGGGATTAGTCACATCGCAGGCAATAAGAAATTTTGTATCTTTTATTCTTTCATCCATCCCTGAATCATCAATATCTTTAAGATCTATTAATGCCCCTCCTCCTTCAGGAATTTCGGATCCTTTAGAATTTAAAAACCTAAAACCAATAGCCCTGGCCATTCCAGCTCCTCCATCATTTGTGGCGCTTCCACCAATTCCAAGAATAATCTCTCTGCAGCCCCTATCCATTGCATCTGATATTAACTGTCCAGTACCATAGGTAGAACTTAACAATGGATTTCTTTTATCGACCGGAACCAAAGGTAATCCGGAAGCTGATGCCATCTCTATAACTGCAACTTCTCCAGGTAATATTCCATACTCAGCATCTACAACTTCACCAAGTGGTCCTTTTACTCTCTTTTTTACAACTTTTCCTTTCAGACTATCAGTTAGTGCCTCTACTGTACCTTCACCACCATCAGCAACAGGAATTTCAATTAGTTCTGCTTCCGGAAAAATTAAGTGAACTCCTTTTCCAATTGCCTCTGCAGCCTTTCTACTGGTTGCAGAACCCTTAAATGAATCCGGCGCTATTACAATTTTCATAGATCCCTCCTAAACACCAATAATTATAACCTATTTGTTTAATATAATAAAATAATAATAATAAAGACTTTTATACATCTTCTCCCGGAAGTATAATAAAACTAAGCAAGCGATAACACAGGTGGAGGATTTGTATGAATATTGGTAATATTATAAACAGTATTATAGAAAATGAGGAAGGAGTCTCTATCTCCAGCTTTTTTAATACCCATGCAACCGGCCATACAGAAATATGCAGAGCTATGAACACAGCTTTTATAATATCTCTTTGTGGGTCTGACCATAAAAATTACAGTGAAGCTGTAAAATATCTTAATAAACTTGAAAATAATGAAAGCTATAAAAAACTTGCCCAATTTTACCTTAATGGAAAAAATCTTATAGAAAATGAAATCAAAAACAGAGCAGATAATGACACTGACTTCAAGCAAAAATTATTGAATTTAAATAATTTTATATCTAAAAATAATAATTTTTCCAGTTTGGATTCAATAGATGCTCTATGGTCAGTATTCTTTCCGGAAGCGATGAGTGTTTTTAATAATAAAAAAGAGAGATCGAAAGAACTAAGGGAAAAACGAACAATCCAAATTACAGAGAAAAACCCTGAACCAATTAATAATCCTGGAAGACAAATAATTTTTACATCAAACATTCTTCTTACATTGCCCGATAGTCATACAAACATGGAATTATTGGGTTATTCAGAGAAATTACTGGAAGGCATTAAAAATGCATCTCTGGGAAAACAGACCTATTATTATGATCATCCAATACAAATAGGAACACCTGCAGAATCTAATGAAATAATCTATGGCCTGAATGGCCTGAATAAAACTGCAGAGTGGGAAAAAAACCATGGGAATATGGATGAAACTCAAAAAATAACATGTATCCTTTCAGCATCTGTTACCCATACAGGCCTCCAGCAAATTGCAAAACAATATATTAAAGAAGAACTGGAGAAATATGGAAATTTTGAACACCTGGATGTATATATTTTTAC
>JALTGJ010000241.1 GCA_027077185.1 Spirochaetales bacterium
GTTAAAAAAGCAAAACGAAGATACTCATCACTCCCCTTTATTACCGAATAAAAGTTTCTTAGACCGTCTTTTATCTCATTGGCCATTTTTACATTATTTATATTATCCAGAATAGGCTTATCGTATTCATCCACCAGGACAACAACCTTCTGATTGTACTTTTCATAGGCTGATACTATTAGTGTTTTAAAACACCGTACAACATCCAGGGCATCTTCGCATTTAATATCAAGGGCTTTTGCATTATCCTTCAATATATCAATAATTCTCTTATCAAGATTTTCTCCCGAATGAATTGTTCCATCGGCAAAGGATATTTTAATTACAGGGTAGGATTTATTCCAGTCATATTTATTGTAGATATAAAGACCTTCGAAAAGCTCTTTTTTTGCTTCAAATATTCTATGAAGTGTATCAATAAAGAGGCTCTTTCCAAACCTTCTTGGCCGGGAGAGAAAATAATAATCACCTTTCTCTATCAACTCTAAAGCAATTTCTGTTTTATCGATATAAATACAGTTTTCTTCTCTTATCTTCTTAAAGGTTTGTATTCCAATTGGGAGTTTTTTCACAATCTCAGCCTCTAAAGATACTATAATATCCCTTTAACTCTTTTTCAAGATTCAAAGGCAGAAACAAAGAGGATAACTTTAAACATTTCTGAATCGGATTTATTCCTCTGAAGCAGGAATCACAGTTTAGCAATAGATAAAGGTATGAAAGGATATATGTACATTTTAGAATGTATAGATAACAGGTATTGGCAAAGAAAAAGTTTTAATATAATCGTCACTTCGATACATTTTGCTTCCAATATTGGGTTTACCTTGGGGGGACGCAAAACACTCAGTGACCGTAGTGCATCCAGTAATAACAGGAAACGGTGATACATAAACCGGTTGCTGAGTGTTTTTGCCCCTCTTCGGTCACTGAGTGCGACGAAGTCGTGTATCGAAGTGATCGAAGCACCGGTCTCCCTTTTCTTCCCTCACCTGCAATCCAGCGCATACAAAGTCCCGTAATCTCCAAAAATATTCTCTATGGAAACATTGGTTTTTTCCAGACCTTCGGTATTATATATCCCCATCCAGTTATCTGTTCCCACAACAAAACTTAGAGAATTTGTACCAAATGCTGCATATTTTGTCTTGAAAGGAGAAGAATAGATTTCAAATGGTTCGATAAATCCAGTAATTTCTGTGTCTGTCGAAAGATTAAGCATATAAAGGCCATTGCCTCCATAGATAAGTAAATTGGGATCGCTCAGATTCGGAGAGATCTTTAACTTTTCAAATAGAATATTAACACCACTTTGCTGTAGTACTGCATTTGTACTTATACCGCCTGTAACATTTTTCTCATTTAGTTCACTGCTAAGTCCTGGTTCATTTTTAAATATAACGCGATCATTACCCCTCCAACAATAGTAAAAGGACTCATAGAGATCAATCGCACTATTATATTGAAATATTTCAACAGGATCATGAAACAATTGGTCTCCAATCACAACGGGACTCCAGGCATGAATACCGCCTATATTTGTCGTTGTCCATTGATCTTTATAAACAATTCTATCTTTGTCCGGGGAAAGTTGTGCCCTATGGTTGCATCTATTATCCTCATGAGGAAGAAGAAGGTAATCTACTTTTGGATCCGAACCGATTACATAAACCCTTACACTACCACCTATGGTATAGAATATTTGAGTATTATCTATAAACTCAGACTCATTGCTCGCAATATTTTCAGCAATTATTGCTGCTTCAGTAGTTTCTATATTAAATAAAATAAGATCTTTATTATTATTTGCATATAACAGATACTTTTTATTCGGGGATATTCTAATGTCAGAAAAATTTTCCTCAATACTGGCATCAGCCACAAGAATTGTATAACTTAGTGGATCACTGGAATCAACACCATAAATTGTTCCACCAACATTGGCCACTATATAAAGATCCTCAGCAGGAGATGGTAAAACAGAAGGATCCTCAACCGGATTAGGATCATTAGTAAACTCCGGATTATTTATCTCCGGGCATCCTGTAAATACAATAATTATAACTAAAGCAATAAGATAAGCACTTTTCCTGATCATTTTATCTTCTCCAATTTAAATTCCTCTACGTTTACTAATATAGACCATAAAAAGCTATAACAAAATACAAAAGAAGTATGATTTTTTTACTGTATTTGAACCGGTGAAGTACTACTTCAGGACTATATATGCTTTATTACCCATTTTTTGTAATAATTAATCAGTAATAGGGGGGGGGAGGAAAGGGAGACTGGAGACCGGAGGATGGAAACCGAAAGAAAAGAAAACTAAAAGATTCCAGAATCTTCCGTACTCCCTTCTCCGGTCTCCATTCTCCCTTCTCCCCTATTCCAGTAGTCCAAAAAAATGCATATTTGGAAATATATCTATTCCCAGGAGAGATTTAATAATGTATAAGACCAGTACAATGACAATAAAAAGAGGGAGAAATCCAACAAAAATATAAATTTTACTTCGTACTAATTAAATAATACACAGTATAGTACTTTATTCGTATTTTAGCCGTAAGTTGATATTTAACATATAAAAGAGTAAATAATTGATATATAATAATTGAAAAGGAAAATAAAATGAAAGGTATAATTCTTGCAGGAGGATCTGGTACACGCCTCCATCCAGTAACAAAAGTTGTAAGTAAACAACTGCTGCCGGTTTATGATAAACCAATGATCTACTACCCTCTATCCACTTTAATGCTTACAGGTATACAGGAAATTCTTATTATATCAACTCCAGCCGACCTTCCCCGGTTTAAAGAACTGTTTGAAGACGGCAGCAATCTGGGATTATCCATCTCCTATAAGATTCAGGAGGAACCAAATGGACTGGCAGAAGCATTTATTATTGGAGCTGATTTTATTGGAAAAGATTCTGTAGCCCTTGTTCTGGGGGATAATATTTTTTATGGCCACGATTTGCCGGGTCTCCTTAAAAAGGCTGTTAATCAGAGATCCGGAGCCACTGTATTCGGTTACTATGTAAGAGATCCGGAACGCTATGGTGTTGTAGAATTTAATGAGGAGGGTAAAGCTGTTTCCATAGAAGAAAAGCCTGCCGCCCCTAAATCAAACTATGCAGTTGTAGGATTGTATTTTTATGACAATGATGTAGTTGACATTGCTGCTAATTTAAAGCCATCCCCAAGAGGCGAACTTGAAATAACAGATGTTAACAAAATTTATCTTGAAAAAAATCAACTTAAAGTTGAACTAATGGGCAGGGGTTATGCATGGCTGGATACAGGGACACACCAGTCTCTTATAGATGCTACAATGTATGTAAAAACTGTCGAGGAAAGACAGGGGCTGAAAATTTCATGTATCGAAGAGATTGCTTATTATATGGGTTATATAGATGAGAAT
>JALTGJ010000242.1 GCA_027077185.1 Spirochaetales bacterium
CTCTACTGCACTGTGTTAGAGAAGAGCTGGTATTAAAAACCAAAATGAGACACAGCGCAAAAAGCTCTAAAATGGTGCACTTGACAATTATTGGTAAATATTTAATAAAACTTCTATGAAAAACTTAAATAGTATGACTGAAATTAAAAATTTTATTTCATCCGGTGATATGCGGATGCTATACCTTTCAAGGCCTGACTGCGGTGTATGTATGGCACTTATACCAAAAATAGAAGATATGATTCTGGAATTTCCTGATCTTGAAGGAAGATATATAGATCTTGATCAATTATCAGAGGCTGCAGGGGAATTCTCCATTTTTACAATTCCGGGAATACTTGTTTTTATTCAGGGAAAGGAAACAATTAGAAAAGCCAGATATGTTTCTGTGGAAGAATTAAAAAATGGAATAAAAAGGTATGACAGTCTACTTAAGTCCTGACCATATATCTATAGCTTTCTGGACTGATCTGTTCATCTCCAGAGTAAAATCCGCAGTAAATTTTTTAGTATAAAAATGCTGTCCAATATTTACTGCATTTCCGGAATATTTATTGGTTTTAAAATAAATATCCTTAACAGGTTGAACCATGTTAATAAAATCTGGTTCTATAAGCCGTCTGTATCGGTTTTTAAAATGTATATATTCAGATTTATACCTTGGAGATGGTGATCTGTTACTATAATCACCCTCGGGATACCCATAGCACAACATTGAAACAGGAAAAGTATAATCGGGAAGATCAAACAACTCCCTGTGAAGCTCATAGTTCTCCATTATATCTCCAATATAACAGGAACCTATCCCAAGAGATTCTGCAGCCAGGACCGAAGTCTGAGCAGCAATAAGAGCATCACAACTGGCAAGCATAAATTCCCCTACACCTGGAGTTCTATGAGTAATCCCCTCTTTCTTCCCATAATCTATAACCCCTGAACTAAGAAAAAAATCATAGCTCCTCTGAAAGTCAGCCAAAAAAAGAAGCACCAGGGGTGAACTTGAAATAAAAGGCTGATTGTCACAGCTATTAACAAGTCTGTCTTTTAAAGTCTGATCTTCAACTTCTATTATTGAATAAAGCATTTGGTTTCCTGCAGTAGGGGCCCGCATAGCAGATTGAATTATTGTATGAATATTTCCACTTCCAATTTCTTTATTTTGAAATTTTCTGACCGATTTTCTATTATTTATTAACTGAAGAGTTTCATTCATATTTAAGACCTCCATAATTTAGGTGTTAGAAGTATTAGCACTGTATAAATTTCCAGACGCCCAAGCATCATAGCTGTACTCAGCACCCATTTAATATAATCAGGATAAAAAGAATAGTTCAAAGCCGGCCCTATTTTACCAAAACCAGGCCCAATATTACCGAGAGTTGCCAATGCTGTTGTAAAAGAGGTTAAAATATCGTATCCCCCGGAGGCAACACTAAGACTAATTATCAAAAGAAGAAAAAAATACAAAAAGAAAAAACCGGCTATAGGGTATACTATTTCTTTCTTCATAATAGAACCATTCATTCTAAGGGGGAATACACCTCTTGGATATACCATTTGTTTCATTTCATTAACTGCAAGTTTAATTAATGTAACAATTCGTACTACTTTTATCCCCCCCCCTGTAGAACCTGAACATCCTCCGATAAACATAACAAAAAAAAGTGCATTACGGGAAAATGCAGGCCACAATGAAAAATCTGCCGTAGCAAAACCAGTTGTAGTAAGAATTGATGCTGTCTGGAAACCAGCATACTGTAAACTTTTTCCGAAGGTACCATAATAATCAAGAAGATTTATACCAATTAGCAGCGTAACAATTAAAAAGATGGAAATATAAACTCTCATTTCTGTATCTCTAAAAAAATCTCTTATATTTCCTGATATGAGTTTATAGTAAAGATTAAAGTTCATTCCCGCCAGAACCATAAAAACTGTAATTACAATATGAATAAAAGCCGAATTATAGGCACCCACACTGGCAGCCCGTGTAGAAAACCCTCCGGTTGCCAGAGTTCCAAAAGTATGGGTAGAAGCATCAAACAGAGACATACCTCCAAACATTAAAAGTATCGTCTCCAAAATTGTAAAACCAACATAAATAAGCCATAAAATTTTAGCTGTCTGAGTAATTTTAGGGGTAATTTTATCCATTGACGGCCCCGGAGCCTCAGCCTTTAAAAGCTGAATTCCGCCAATTCCAAGCAGCGGCAGTAAAGCAACGGTGAGAACAACTATCCCCATTCCTCCAAGCCAGTGAGTTAAAGAACGCCAGAAGAGCATACCATGTGAAAGTGCTTCAATATCCGTCAGTATACTGGCACCGGTAGTTGTAAACCCGGACATAGTTTCAAAAAAAGCATCTGTATATGACGGAATAGCTGAAGAAAAAACAAAGGGAAGAGCTCCAAACAGGGAAGCTGATATCCAGCCTGATGTAACAAGAAGAAACCCTTCCCTGGTACCAAGAACCTGATGTTTTCCGGATTTTGTAAAAAAGAAAATACTTCCAAATAGAGGAATAATAATAGCAATAGTTTTAAGAAAAGCAAGAGATGATTCCCATTCATGATAAATTAAAGCAACAGCAGCCGAAAAAAGAATAAATAAAGAAAGAATAAGCATTATTACTGAAAGCACATGTAGAACTACTTTTATTTTCACTCTGACAGCAATCCTTCTAGTTTTTTAATTGATTCTCTTTCAGTTATTATAGCTATGTGGTCATTCTCTTCAACTTCCAGATGCCCGTAGGGTATTATTGTCTCTTCTCCTCTGGTAATTAATATAATAAGAGTATTTTTTGGAAGTTTTATCTCACTAAGCTGCCTGGAAACAAAACCGGATGATTCGGAAACAGAAAACTCAATAACCTCAAGCTTGCCTCCGGATAAGGCATAAACATTTTTGATATTCCCTTTACGGAGTATTTTTAAAATGGAACTTACAACAGTAGTATTTCGACTAATTGTAACATCCAGATTAAGATTATGAGCCAGATTACGATAACTGTCTTTTGTAACCAGTGAGATTGCCTTATTAATTCCCAGGGATTTTGCATAACTTCCAGTTATTATATTAAGTTCATGATTTCCTGTTGCAGAGATAATAAGATCATTTTTTAGCAGTTCATCATCTTCAAGAACCCCTTCCTCGGTAATATCCTGACACGTTACCAATGCCTGGGGGAACCGCTCAGCCAGAATTTTAGTCCGTTCATAATTTTTATCAATAATATGAAGTTTTTTTCTCTTATTTATTCTAAGTATGTGTTTTAACCTTCCGAGGATATTGGGAAGTGCCTCCTCCTGCTGTAAAATACCCTCTGCTATATTCATACCTACATCACCACCGCCTATAACCAGAATCCTGTTTATCTCCTTATCTCTAAGTTTTTCAAGAGTATATATCTCTTCGAACACTTCCTCAGTGGATAGTAAATAAACCCGGTCATTTTCCAGAAGTATTGTTTCTCCATTTGGTATAATAGATACATTATCCCTTATAATAACAGAAATAAGAAATTCTATATCCAGATCTTTTCTAACAATCTTTAAAGGTCGATTGATAAATACAGATTCCCTGCCTAATGGCAGATCTCTCATTTCCAGTCTGCTGTTTTCAAACTGCATAACATCACTAATAGCACCATGATCGACTGCTCTTAAAATAGCCTGGGAAGCTTCTATATCCGGATTTATAATATAGTCTATCCCTAAAATACGTTTATCCAATAATTTCGTATCCACATAATCAACATTTCTTACCCTCGCAATTGTTATGGGTTTAGAAAACTCATTAGCTACTATACCACAGGCAATCATATTTACTTCATCCGAATTTGTTACACTTATAAATGCATCCGCTTTCTGAATACCGGCCTTTTTCAGGGTTTCAAGGTTAGTACCGGAAGCATTAAGAACCATACAGTCAAGATTGTTTGTTGTATTTTTTGCTCTCCCTTTATCCAGTTCAATTAAAGCAACATTTTTACCTTCATCAATTAGCTGCCTGGCAAGCATATAGCCTACTCTTCCTGCTCCAAGAATTACAATATACATATTTAACAGGCTAAATTACTAAAGTCAGATTGTCAATGGTTAAATATATTGAAACTCTATTATCACACTAATCTAACAAAACTCTGTTAAATATCAGATACATGCAAATAATTATTGTGTCCTAAGGTTTCTAACCCTACAATAAGATTAGAAATTAAAAGGCAGGAGGAAATATGCCCCTAAAATTTAAACTCAGTGACTGTACAGGTTGTAAACTGTGTCAGTTAGCCTGTTCGGCAGTTCATGATGGAGTATTTAACCCGGAAAAAGCAAGACTCAAAATGACTCATGAATACAACAGCAATGGAATAAAGATACGTTCAAGCAGCTGTATAATGTGTGGTAAATGTGAAGAAGCCTGCCAGACAGGCGGAATTAAGAGTAATGGAAGATGGATGGTGGTTGATAATAATAAGTGCAATGCCTGCGGGGTATGTGTTGAAGTATGTCCAACAAACATCCTCTATCTTGATACCAATAATAATACAATTATCTGTGATTTATGCGGTGGAGATCCTGAGTGCATTAAATGGTGCCCGAAAGATGTAATTACACTCTGGGAAAAGGAGCCAAAAAAATGAGTATTAATACAAACAGTAAAAAAAGCAGTTTTTTTGGAAAAATGCTTGTAGTTGACCTGACAAACGGAAATATAGAAGACAAAACTCTTCCCAGAGAATGGATAGATCTTTATACAGGCCAAAAAGGATTGGGTTCAAGGATCTTTATGGAGGATTTTGATATTGAGACTGATCCTTTGTCACCTGAAAACCGGATAATTCTAACTAATGGTGTAATGACAGGAACAATAGTATCCTGTTCCACAAAACTGGCTATGACAACAAAATCTCCCCAGACTGGCACCATATCCGATGGATCTGTGGGTGGTCACATAGGTGCTGAACTAAAATATGCAGGATACGATGCAGTTATGATTACAGGGAAGGCTCCTGAACTATCATACCTTCATATTGATCCCGATATAAAGGAAATCCGCCCAATTCCAGAATTTAAGGGAATGGGAACCTTTGATACTGAAGATAAGCTAAAAAAAATAACAGCTGATGATAAACTTAAGGTTCTGGCTATAGGCCCTGCAGGTGAAAACCTTGTACCTTTTTCCTGTGTGTCCTCGGAACGCTACCGCCAGCTTGGACGTGGTGGAATGGGTGCTGTAATGGGTAGTAAAAACCTTAAAGCAATAAGTGTAAGAGGATGGCTGGATGTTGAGGTAGCAGATATAAAAAAATGTATGGAATTTTCAATGGCTGCCCATAAAAAAGACGGTGTAATTGATCCTGAAAATGAAATCTATACCCATGGAACAAGTGTACTTGTTAATTACTCCCAGGAATCAGGCCTACTTCCAACTAAAAATTTTTCAGAAGGGAGGTTTCCTGAATACCAGAATATCAATGGAGAAGCATTTAAAGCTGTAAGATTAAATAAGAAAGCATGTTTTTCCTGTGGAATAGCATGCGGTAATTACGTTAAAGATGGAAATGCGGTTGTTGAAGGACCGGAATTTGAAACAATTGCTCTTTGCGGGACATCAATAGGAGTCGGCAGCAGAGCAGATATAATTCGAATGAATGCTGTTTGTGATGATCTGGGAATTGACACCATTTCTGCAGGTGGAACAATTGCCTACATGATGGAGGCAACAGAAAAGGGTCTTCATGACTTTGGGATACGCTTTGGTGAAGCAGAAAAAGCATACAAATATATGGAAGATATTTCTTTCCGCAGGGGAATTGGAAAGGAAGCCTCCCAGGGATCCAAATGGCTTGCCCAAAAATACGGTGGAACAGATTATGCAATGAATATAAAGGGAATGGAATTGCCCGGTTACGATCCAAGAGGTTCCTGGGGAATGGGAATGGCCTATGCTACAGCCTCCAGAGGGGGATGTCATATGTCAGCGTATCCTATAGCGGAAGAAGCATGGGGAACTATGGATCCATTTACTTTTGAAGGTAAAGGAAAACTGGTTGCAGATATGCAGAACAGCCAGTTTGCAAAATTTTCTGTTGGTATATGTGATTTCTGGCCTATTAGTGACGAAACCCTGGGATCACTTTTTGAGGTAACAGCAGGAGGAAAATGGCCTGCAGAAAAAATATATGCAGTAGGAGAGAGAGTTTTTAACCTTCAGAGGATGTTCAATGTAATGCTTGGCTTTGATCGCAGAGAAGATTCTCTTCCCGGCAGATTACATAAAGAACTCCTTAAAGAAGGCCCGCCAAAGGATCATCCTATGACAAAAGAAGCTTTTGATAATGCTATGAGTGAATACTACAGTTACAGAGGATGGGATGATAGGGGCCGGCCAACTATTAAAAAACTAAAAGAACTTGGAATAGAGGATAAGTTTATAAGTACCTATGCAGAAAAAACAGGTATAGCAGAGTAATATGCATATTTTAGTAATTTATCACTTAAATTTTAGATAAATATTAGCGCTGTATCACTATTTAAAATTACAGTAGAATATATAATCTAATTATTATATAGAAAATAATACAAAGGGGAAAAGGAAATGAAAAGAAACTCATGGACAAAAATATTTATTGCTGTAATTATTCTGATTTTTGCCAGTACAGTACTATTCGCAGGAGGCCAGAAAGATGGAAAATCAGTTACATCAAATGATATAAGATTTAATGTCGGATTTACTACAGAAGAGGCATTATCAACTCTAATCCCGGATGAAAGCTGGCAGTATGTAGAAATGGGTTGTATTTTCTGGCCCCTTGTTTATGATCAATTATGGATAATGGGACCTGCACCGGATTACAAACCAATACCAATGCTTGCGACGAGTTGGGAAACTAAAGATAACCAGACATGGATTTTCCATTTAAGAAAAGATGCAAAGTTTCATGACGGAGTTCCGGTAACAGCAGAAGATGTTGCATTTACTCTTGAATATTTGCCTGCTTCAGATCCTGCGTGGGAATATGAAGATACAGATTGTGAAGATATCCAGGTAATAGACGATTATACTATTCAGTTTACATTAACTGCAAAACATGGAGGAGATTTTCCACCGGTATACTGGACACCAATATTACCAAAACATATTTGGGAAAACTACAAAGATGATATGCATTCATTTGATAATGCAGCTGCTATTGGTTCCGGTCCTTTTAAACTGAAAGAATTCAAGTCTGAACAGTATATATGGCTTGAAAGTAATGAGAATTACTGGGGTAAAGTACCAGAAGCAAAAAACGTAGTCCTAAAGACATATGGAAGCTCAGAAGCAGAATACATGGCTCTTAAAAAAGGCGAAATAGATATGATTGGGTACAATAGTATCGACCCATTGGCATTGGAGGGCTTTAAAGGTGTTGATGGTGTAAAAGTTAAAATTGATCCGGGTATAACTATTGACTGGCTCTCCTTTAATCTGCATAAGGAAAACGCTATATCAGATTTAAATGTACGAAAGGCAATTATGTATGGTATAGATACCGACAGACTTATCTCTTTGGCTTTTCTGGGCTATGCAGATCCGGCAGACAGTTTTATGTACACAGAACTTCCTGATCATAATCCAAATCTTCCACAGTTTAAATATAATGTGAAAAAAGCAAAAGCTATACTTGCAGAAGCCGGTTACAAAGATACTGACAATGACGGTATTGTAAATGATCCAAAATCTGGTGAAAATCTTGTTTTTGAAATGCTGGGGCCTTCAGACTGGACGATGGAAGTTAAGATGATCACCCTTATTAAGGAGCAAATGAAAGATATAGGTATAGAAATAGCTCCAAAAATTGTAGATCTTGATACATACTATGAGTTCTGGTATGCACCTGAAGAGGATTCATTTGATATTTCCATTGGAAATGAAGAACCTGGTCCACATGCTGACTGGATATGGGAATTTGCAAGAAGCTGGGACAATGGTGGTGAAGGCTGGAACTGTGCCTATTATAACAATGCTAAGTTTGATGAGTATCTGGATGATATGGCTGAACAAAGCGATATCGAAGCCAGGAAAGATGATCTTTATAAAATGCAGGAGATACTGTCAAATGATCTCCCCTATGGTTTTCTATTACGATATAAATCAATAAATCCTGTACGAAGTGACAAGTTTACTGGTTACACAAGTACTATGGGCGGTGTTTCCACATGGATTAACCCATGGTCCTACTACAATGCAAAACCGGTTAAATAATAGTTTTTAACTATAGCTCCCCATATTAAAATGGGGAGCTTTATTTTGGTATATGGAGTATATGAAACTTTGAAAACAATAAACTTTTTAATAAAAAAAATTACCGGGGCGCTAATAACAATTTTTGCAATTATTATAGCCAACTTTGTTATATTCCGTATTGCCCCGGGAGATCCAATTAGAATGATGTTTCACGATCCCCGGGTAAGTGCAGAGCAGATTAAAGCAATGCAGATAAAATTTGGTCTTGACAAATCTTTATGGGGACAATTTATAGACTACTTTAAACAATTATTAAAAGGTGATTTGGGCTTTTCTTTCTGGCAGAAAAGACCTGTAATTGACGTAATTGGAGATAGGATAGGACATACACTTATTCTGGTTGTAACGGCACTTATTATTGCAACATTACTTGGAATTCTTCTTGGAGCAATTGCAGGCTGGAAAAATGGATCAAAGACTGACAGATCTATTCTATCAATATCACTTGTCCTTTATTCTATACCGACTTTTGCCATGGGGATTCTACTGCTGCTCATTTTTGCTTATGTCCTTGCCATTTTCCCACTTGGGGGCATATCAACTCCGGCATCCGGTTTTACAGGATTTATGTATATAAAAGATATAACATGGCATCTTATTCTTCCGGCTTTTTCAATAATACTATGGTACATTGGTGAATATATTCTTATGACAAGAAGCTCCATGGTAGATGTATTAGATCAGGATTATATAGTAACTGCACGAACAAAGGGCTTACGGGAATCAACAATTCTAAGAAAACATGCTCTTAGAAATGCACTGCTGCCTGTTGTTACTCTTTCCGGAGTTAACTTTGCATTTGCTATTGCTGGTGTAATAGAAGCAGAAACAGTTTTTTCATGGCCGGGTATTGGCCGGCTTACATACGATGCTGTAATGAAGCGGGACTACCCCCTCCTACAGGGGATTTTCTTACTTTTTGCCGTTTCGGTAGTTCTTGCAAATTTCTTTATTGATCTTGTTTACAGCAGAATTGATCCACGGATTAAAACAGGAGACGTCAATGTCTGAGATTATTCTTAATGATAAGCAAAAGAAACAACAAATACGCAGACAAAAAATAACAGATTTTATTTCCCTGCTTCTTAATCATAAAATGGGTAAAGTAGGTGTTGGTGTAATTATATTTTTCCTTTTTATTGCATTCGCAGCACCTCTCCTGCGCACAGTTAATCCACACCAGTCCGGAAATGCCGCTGAAATACTTATTCAGCCTAATGGACAGTTTTGGTTTGGAACAGATGACCTGGGTAGAGATGTATGGAGTCAGGTAATATATGGTTCAAGAGTTTCACTTCTTATTGGTTTTATAAGTGCATTGGCTACAATTGTAACTGGTACACTTGTAGGGATAATAGCTGGCTTTTATGGCGGAATTATTGAAGAATTATTAATGAGGATAGTGGATTTCTTTATGATGCTCCCCGCTCTTCCACTAATGATAGTTCTTGCTGCAGTTTTAGGACCCAGTATATGGAATATTATATTTGTTGTAAGCCTGATAAGCTGGCCTACTACGGCAAGAGTAGTCAGATCACAAATTTTATCCTTAAAAGAAAGGCCTTTTATTGAGGCATCCAGGTGTATAGGTGCAAGTAACTCTCTTTTGATGTTTGGTGAAATTTTCCCAAACGTAGTACCTATACTATTTGCAGAAGCTGTAATTATGATTACTGAAGCAATCTATGCAGAAGCAGTTCTAAGCTTTCTCGGCTTAGGCGATCCTGTAAGAATGAGCTGGGGATCTATGCTCCATTTCGCCTTTGATTCAGGTGTAATGGCAAGAGCACCATGGTGGGTACTTCCTCCCATTATGTCTATTATTTTACTAATAGTGGGATTCTCATTTTTGG
>JALTGJ010000243.1:0-2785 GCA_027077185.1 Spirochaetales bacterium
ATCTTAAGTGGTATAGTGCAAAAGTATCTAAAAGGGAGGATTCTTCCGGTAGTTATGCGGGTGTAACTGTAGTTGTCAGGGATATTAGTAATTTAAAGGAAATAGAATATAATCTAAAAAAGTCCTTGACCATTGCAGAAGAAGCAAGTAAGGCAAAAAGTGAATTTCTTGCCAATATGTCTCATGAAATACGTACGCCCATGAATGCTATTATAGGATTTACAGAACTTCTGTATAATTATGAGGAAAATCCGGAAAAAAAAGAAAAACTTGGTATGATAAAGACTTCAGGACAGAATCTTCTTGCTCTGATTAATGATATTCTGGATTTTTCAAAAATTGAAGCAGGCAAAATTGAAATTGAGAAGAAGAATTTTAGTATAAAAGCAATTTTAGATCATCTTTACAGCATGTATAAAAGTAAAATAGAAGCAAAGGGGCTTGTTTTTAATCTCAATATTACTCCTGTACCTGAACTTGTATTTGGAGATGAACATAGAATACTTCAGATACTTACCAATATTATCGGTAACGCACTTAAGTTTACAAAAGAGGGAAGCATTACTGTAGACTGTAAGTATACTAATGAAACAGCTGAAATAAAAATAATTGATACAGGAATTGGCATAACTGAGGATAAGCTCGAAACAATTTTCTTAACTTTTACCCAGGCTGATTCATCTACTGAAAGGCATTACGGAGGCACGGGGCTTGGTTTGGCCATTTCCAGGCAATTGACAGAATTACTGGGAGGTAGTTTAACTGTCAGGAGCACCTTGGGTAAAGGATCGGTATTTACACTTGCAATTCCCTTACCAGGTAGTAAAGTTAATGGTGAATTTGTCCTTGATTCAGGTTTAACTGCTAATAGGGAGGGAACTGTTAGTAAAACTGGGTATTCCGGGAAGAAAGTTAGTTTACAGCATAAAATTTTGGTTGCAGAGGATAATACAATGAACCAGATACTTATTACTGCAATGCTGGAAAAACTTGGTTTTGATTGTGAGATAGCAGACAACGGTAAAATTGCCCTCAAAAAATTGACAAAAGAAAAATATGATCTTCTGTTTCTGGATATCCAAATGCCAGTTATGGATGGCCTTGAGACAATAAAATCTATCAGAGAAAACAGTAAATTGGAAAAACTTTATGTAATTGCCTTAACCGCTAATGCCCTTGTGGGTGATTCTGATAAATATATTCAAGCAGGCTGTAATGATTATTTATCCAAGCCTATTGATATAGAGTTTTTAAAGAATAAACTTAATAAATTATTTAATTAAGCTCAGGATAAAATAACAGGATTTTACTTTTGGCATAGCAAAATTCTTAGTGTTTAAAGCTTTTTGCGTTCAGGAAAGTCGGTTATCTGCTTTCTCTATTAAAATATTTATTTCTTCAATAGATAATACTTTTTCATTTGTGACAGCTACATCAGAAGCTGATATCTTTTTATACTTCATAGAATCCAGGTATGCTTCTAATTTTAGTTTTTCAACTGCATTTTCGAAAAGCTCCTTTGAAGGAAGGTATAAGTGATACTCCGAAGCATAAAGGTTGCTATCTTTTGGTAGGCTTAACTCTACCAACGTTTGGTTTTTACTCGGACAGCCATCAGACAATTCTTCTATTTCCTGATTTGGATGCCAGATACGTTCTTTAATAATGGAAGACGTTCCAGAATAGAATTTTATAGCAATATTTACTTTATCTTCAGTAGCGAAAACGCCAAAGGAAGGATCGATATAATCTTCCGAATGAAAATCTTTAGGATATGTAAATTTATCTTTATGAACTGTACATGTTTTCATTCGTGTAAGAGCATAAACACGTATTTTATTTGGAAGACGCCTTTTAAGACCATCAAAAATATTTTGAAGTCTTTTATAAAAGGGGCTGTTTCTATAAGTAGTCAGTGTTCTATCTATAACAAGGAGAGATAAAATATCAGCTTCAGTAAGTTTTATAGCAGGTAAATCGTATGTTTCATCTGAATAAAAATAGCCCTTCCTACTGGAATCATATACTATAGGAGCATTCTGATTTCTTAGCCATTCTATATCTCTACTAAAAGTCTTTGCTGAGAAATTATCACCCGAATAGTTAAAATAATCATCTGCAAGTGTTTTTGTGGAAGGATAATCCTTTTTATTTTTTAACCGTAATAAAATATCTTTTCTGGCTTCATTTTGAGACTAGTAAAAAATCACCGGACTTAAGTGAAAAAGAAGTTTTAAGACCGGAACTTATATAAATCTTTTTTTCTTTGGTAACAAAAATACCCTCTAAATCAGCTTTGGATTCAATTAAGCTCATTCCCTCCTGGAGGCCCTCGGAAAACACTACTGTAGAGTAGGCATCGGCTTCAATACCTTTGGCTGTTACAATTGTTATACTAAGCAGATTATTATCAACAGGATAGCCTGTAACAGGATCCAGAATATGATGATATCTTTTTCCGTCCTGTATAAAAAAACGTTCATATATTCCGGAAGTAACAACTGCTTCCGGTCCAATTGCCAGTGTGCCTAAATAGCTTCCACGGGAGTCCAGAGGGTTTTGTATTCCAATTTTCCAGGGAACATTTGGAGCTTTATCCCCAAAGGTAAGTACGTTCCCTCCAAGATTAACTATTCCCCTGGTAAATCCCTGGTTAATAAGAAAATCTTTTACAATATCTGAAGCATATCCCTTTGCAATACCCCCAAGGTCAATCGCCATCCCTTTATCCATAAAAAATATAGTTCTGTTTTTTTCATTAAGTTTAATTCTGGAGGAATTAATT
>JALTGJ010000243.1:2795-3404 GCA_027077185.1 Spirochaetales bacterium
CCATAGGTCTACCAGAGGTCCAATTGTAATATCAAATTTACTATACTCCGGTTCTGAATATTTAATAGCTTCTTTTATTACAAAGAAAGTATCTTCTGATACTTGTACTTCCTTTATTCCGGCATTTTTATTTATTTTATAAATTTCAGAATCCTTAATGACAGGACTCATTTTTTGTTCAAGTTTATCTATAACGTTAAATGCATCATCAAAATTAAAATTTTTGTTTTTTTCATACAGGGTAATAGAGCAGACTGTTCCAAGTGCAAAATGAGATTCTGAATATGGTGAAACAGTTTTATTGCTGCAGGATATCAGGAAAAGGCTTGTTATCAAAAGAGTAAATAATAATATTTTAGCTTTAGTCATAATTACAAGGATATTATCATGATTATAGTTATCTTACAATTCCCTGCATTCTTAGCTGCCAAAACCCGGTTTTTTCCTGAAAGATCTTCATTTAAGGGGTTACAGAATATAAATATTCACATATATTGAATGATAATATGAAAACAAAAAAATATATATGGTTTGATTTAGGCTATACCCTTCTAAAATTAAAAAGAGAGACCCTTTATCAAAATATGCTTGAAGAGCGCGGATATAATG
>JALTGJ010000244.1 GCA_027077185.1 Spirochaetales bacterium
AATGAGATTACCGGATAAAATTTGAGAATTTGGCTCTTCTTTTAAAGATGCATCATCATTTTTTTCAGTATTAAACTCACCTCTTTTAAGTTCTGATTTTATCTGGTTAATTTGGCTGAGAATTTCATTTGGAGATATATACGCACTCAAGGTAGATAAACGGCTAAATACTAATTCCAGTTCAAACCTTTGATTAAGAGAGAATCGGATATCTTTATATAACTGAAAAAGAAGTTCAATTGCCTGTTCAACCTGGGAGATTGAAAAACTGGAAATAACTTCGTTTGAAAACCGGGAAGGGTTAGAACCAATTATGCCCTCCTTTCTTATATTATACTTTATGAATAATATACTTCTAAAATATGTTGTAAAGTCTATAATTAGCTGGTCAATGGATACACCACTCATAAGAACCTTATCTGTAAGTACAAATACTTTTTGTGTATTCCCCCTGGCCATTTCCTCAGCAATACCATTTACACTGTCAATGCCGGTAATTCCAAGTTTTACTCTAATTTTTTCCATAGTAATATTATCATCAGAGAATGATACAATCTGGTCAAACAAAGTGTATGCATCTCTAAGAGAGCCAGTTGATTCTTTTGCAATCCAGAAAAGGGCTTCATCTTCTGCATCTATTTTAAGTTCCTGAGATGTTTTAACCAGTATTTCTTTAATTTTCTCAACAGAAATTAAACGAAAATTAAATTGCTGGCATCTTGATCTTATTGTAGCAGGAACTTTTTGAATCTCTGTAGTTGCAAAGATAAATACTATGTATGGAGGCGGTTCTTCAATGGTTTTTAATAATGCATTGAACGCACTGTTGCTAAGCATATGAACTTCATCAATTATGTATACCTTGTATTTGCTGCTGTTTGGAGCAAAAAGCACTTCTTCTTTAATAGTTCGTATGTCATTTACCGAGGTATTACTTGCTCCGTCAATTTCTATAACATCAAGAGAGTTTCCCTTGCTTATGCTTATGCAGTTTGAGCAGACTCCGCATGGATTATTCGACTGTCCTTTTTCGCAGTTCAGGGACTTTGCCAGTATTCTTGCTGCAGAGGTTTTTCCCACTCCTCTCGGTCCGGAGAACAGGTAGGCATGAGCAATTCTCCCGGTGCTTAGTGCATTGTTAATAGTAGAGACTACAAAATCCTGACCTTCTAGTTCATTAAATGTTGCAGGGCGCTTTCTTGTAGCAGTTACTTCATATGCCATAAACACATTCCTTATGCTCTAAGGGCTTTTATATTTTATTTTATAACCCAATATTTTTTCTAACCTTGAGTATAAATAAAAAACCCCTTTAGCTCCAGTCAAGTCAATTGCGACTCATCGATTAATCACTTACCGCTGCTACCTTCCAGTCCTGACGGAATTGGGCGACAATCAATAGCGCAGAACCCAACTTTCAACACTAAAGGGGAATTACGGAGAAGGGGGGATTCGAACCCCCGGAACCCGGTTAGGGTTCATACGCTTTCCAAGCGTACTCCTTCGGCCTCTCGGACACCTCTCCAGTTTATATAAAACATTCTTAAATTTAGGATTCATCCCGAGCGTTTAAATCCCTCTCCCGGAGAGAGAGGGATTCGAACCCTCGGAGCTGACAAGCAGCTCAACGGCTTTCGAGGCCGCCCGATTCAACCACTCTCGCATCTCTCCAAAGCGGCAGTCACTTTTTGTACCCAAGAGGATTCGAACCTCCGACCTTTAGGTCCGCAACCTAATGCTCTATCCAGCTGAGCTATAGGTACAAAAAAACGGAGAGGGAGGGATTCGAACCCTCGGTACAGTCACCCGTACAACTCCTTAGCAGGGAGCCCGATTCAACCGCTCTCGCACCTCTCCAGAATAAACATACCTAAAATTAAAATCAGCATAAGTGTACTGATATCTCGGAGAAGGTGGGATTCGAACCCACGGAACCTTGCAGTTCAATAGTTTTCAAGACTACCTCCTTCGACCACTCGGACACCTCTCCAAAGGATGGAATAATTATTCCATCGGTGTTCAAATATATAAAAATAGAGCAGCCTTTGTCAATAGATGGGCTTGTTTGGCGGATACCCTATCGTTTCAAGTTCTCTTTCTGTTGGCAAGTATAACACCGGCCATTATTACAAGACCGCCGAATATCTGCAGGATAGAAAGTATTTCATTTAAAAATAAAAAACCTGCACTTATTCCAAAGACAGGAGGAAGATTTGCATAGATTGACGTTTTTGTGGAACCAAGATTTTGAATTCCCTTATACCAGAGTATATTCCCAATACAGGTTCCAAGTATACCGGTAAATGCCACTCCCAGCCATGCAAGTGCTGAAATATCTGATAATTTTACAGAGCTAATTTGATTTGCAGAAAGAATTAAAAAGGGAATAAAAGAAAACATTATAACAATAAACATTACCTGATAGAGGGAGTATTTGTGAATCAATTCTTTTGCTTTTACAGTATATAGGGCAAAACCCATCTCTGCAGCAATTAGAAGTATTACTCCACTTGTTTGGGTACCTTCCAGGGAAATACCTCCACTGGTTCCAATAACAATTATCGATATCCCTATAATTGAAAGTAAAATACCTATAACACTTTTCAAATTTATCTTTTCAGATTTACTTAGTAAATTAATAATTATTACATTAATAGGCAAGGTTGCCATTATAAGAGAAGCAATACTGGCTGATGTTTTTTTTACTCCAAAGGGAAAGCAGAACTGAAATACAAAGAATCCAAATAAACCTATAATTATAAAATTTATCCAGTCCTTTCTCTCAACACGTCTCCATTTTCCCAATATAAGAAGAAATACACCGGATGTCAGCATAGCCGTAAAGAGCCTTAAAACATTGAAGGGAAAAACTGCAATTTCACTTAAACTTAGCTTCATAAAGGAAGGGGTCAGACCCCAGAAAAAAACTGCTAAAATTAGAAGAAAGTGAATATTTAACTTATTCTTCACTTTTATCCAATATTTGTCCATCTCGTTCTATTGATTCAACCTTCTGACTTATCATTTTATCACCGTCAAAAATAAAAAAGCCTGTAATATACTGTCCTTGCATTGCAAGAGGTAACCATAGTTTGTCATCTTCCCACATTTTCTCATAGGGTATTTCGCTTACAGGCTGCCAAAATGGATCTGCCTCATCCGTTTCTACCATATTCCCTGTAGAGTCATCTGCAAAATAGACTAATCCTGTCAGGGAATATCCATCTTTAAAAATAAAGGAAAGCTTACCGACTTCTTTCAGATTAAGGGGAGTAAGTCCTGTTTCTTCCTGAACCTCTCTGACTGCAGCTTCAATGGCCATTTCCGCAGGTTCTATTCTCCCCCCGGGAGCATTTACCTTACCTGCACCAAGACCTGCTTTTTTGTTAATTAGTAAAAC
>JALTGJ010000245.1 GCA_027077185.1 Spirochaetales bacterium
ATAATACTGTAGGTGGAAATAATATATGAATCTAAAGGGTAAAGGTAGAATTGTTTTTTTTACGGTTAGTATAATGCTGCTTATATTTTTTCTATTAATTGGCTTTGGAGTAATTAGTTTTAAAAATAAGGAGACTCCAAAAATAGGTAATATACCTAAGGAACAGCCGTATAAACTCGAAACAAGCTATGTTAGTCCTCTACAGCAGGTTGGCCTGGATGATAATCAATATACAGAATCTGAGTTGGAAAATATACGAATCTATGAGGCTCTTAACAGGGGTGTTGTAAATATAACTACAGAAAAACTAAGTATGAACTGGTTTTTGGAACCAGTACCGACTGACGGAGGAACAGGGTCAGGATCCATTATTGATAAAAAAGGTTATGTTCTAACCAATTACCATGTAGTTAAGGATGTTTATAAGTTATATATAAATCTATTTGATGGAAGTCAGTATGAAGGGAAGGTAATAGGAAAGGACCCGGAAAATGATTTTGCAATAGTAAAATTTGATTCAAAAGGAAAAGAACTTACTACAATTCCATTCGGAACTTCAGCCGATCTTAAAGTCGGACAGAAAGTACTTGCAATTGGAAATCCTTTTGGCTATGACCGGACTCTTACCACAGGTATTGTTTCCGGCCTTGGCCGTCCTGTAAGAACATCTGCCAATCTTATTATAACCGGAATGATACAGACTGATGCTTCAATTAATCCTGGTAATTCCGGAGGCCCTCTTCTGGATTCCAAAGGACGAATGATAGGTATTAATACAATGATCTATACTCCTTCCGGAGGTTCCGTGGGTATTGGGTTTGCAGCTCCCGTAGACACGGCAAGGAGAGTAGTTCCCGATCTTATAGCTTATGGGCATGTTAACAGAGGGTGGATCGATTTTTCTCCTGTTCAGCTGGAGCCGAATATTGTCAGGTATGGTAAACTGTCTGTAAATAAAGGGTTACTGGTATCCAGACTTTCCGGGGACAGCAATGCGGCAAAAGCAGGAATAAGGGGCGGTGATACAGAAACCCCTGTTCAGTACGGCCGATCTATAATTTATTTTGGCGGTGATATTATTATAAATGTCGATGGTGTAGAAATAAATACTCTTGCAGATCTTTTTACTGCTCTGGAGGATAATAAACCAGGGGATTCAGTTAAAGTAGAGTTCATAAGAGGAAGAAAGAAAATTACAACAACAGTTGTTTTGTCTGAAAGATCCAAAGATTTTCTTGCAGAATAAAATTACATGAAAAACTTTCGAATAGTATCAAAATTTGAACCTGCCGGTGATCAGGCTTCAGCTATAGATGGTCTTGTGACCGGTTTTAAAAAGGGGCTTAATCCTCAGACTCTAAAAGGTGTAACCGGTTCAGGAAAAACATATACCATGGCAAAGGTTATAGAAAAACTTCAGGTTCCAACTCTTGTTATTTCTCACAATAAAACTCTGGCAGCTCAGCTTTACAGGGAATTCCAATCCTTTTTTCCAGACAATGCTGTGGAATATTTTGTTTCTTACTACGATTATTATCAGCCGGAAGCTTATGTCCCGTCCAGAGATCTTTACATAGAAAAAGATTCGTCTATTAATGATGAAATTGACAGAATGCGACTATCAACAACTATGTCCTTAATGGAAAGAAAGGATGTTATTGTTATTTCATCAGTTTCCTGTATATATGGTCTGGGGAACCCAAAGTCTTTTAAGGAAATGAGTCTTCGAATTGAAACTGAACAAGCTTTTGATATTTCAAAAATAAGCAGGGTTCTAATTTCATTGCAGTTTGAACGAAATGATTCAATATTGAAACGTGGAGGTTTCCGAATAAAAGGTGATGTTGTTGAAATATATCCGGCATATCTCAAAGAAGCCTACCGCCTTGAACTTGACTGGGATATTCTTTCCAGAATAAGAAAAATTGATCCTGTTACAGGTTCGACAATTACAGAACTTGATACGGTAGTTATTTACCCTGCAAAACATTTTGTTATGCCCGAAGATCAGTTAAAGAGTTCAATAGGAATTATAAGCCAGGAATTAAGTGAACGTTATACTGAATTAATGGATATGAATCGAATTGTGGAAGCCCAGCGTTTAAAAACCAGAACTGAGTATGATATCGAAATGATGGAAGAAATGGGATATTGTTCCGGTATAGAAAATTATTCAGGCCCCCTAAGTGGAAGATCCCGGGGGGAGCGTCCTTCTGTTCTTATTGACTACTTCCCCGATAACTTTCTTACCCTGATTGATGAATCACATGTTACTCTTTCTCAAATTGGAGCAATGTATGAAGGTGATAAGTCGAGAAAAACAAATCTTGTAAACCATGGGTTCCGTTTGCCTTCAGCTCTGGATAACAGGCCTCTTTTTTTTGCAGAATTTGAAGAACTTACCGATAAACTAATCTATATTTCTGCAACTCCTGGTAAAAAAGAAATTGCTAAAAGTGAGAATGTAGTTGAACAGCTTATCCGGCCTACAGGCTTACTTGATCCGGAGATCGATATTAGACCGACAGAAGGGCAGATTGAAAATTTGTATGGAGAGATAATAAGTCGGATAAAAAATAATGAGAGAATACTAATTACGACACTAACAAAAAAAATGTCAGAAGACCTTACAGATTATTATGCTGATCTGGGGCTTAAAATTAGATATCTTCACTCAGAGATTGAGACTATTGAGAGAGTTGAAATACTAAGAGACCTTAGATTAGGTACTATAGATGTACTTGTGGGAATCAATCTTCTTAGAGAAGGCCTTGATCTTCCGGAGGTATCTCTTGTTGCCATTCTTGATGCGGATAAAATAGGATTTTTACGTTCTTCAACTTCCCTGATTCAAACAATAGGAAGGGCAGCAAGAAATGATCATGGAAAGGTTATTATGTATGCTGATAAATATTCCGCTGCTATGGAAGAAGCAATTAAAGAAACAAATCAACGAAGAGAGAAACAAATTGCTTACAATACTGAACATGGTATAACTCCGGAAAGCATTAAAAAATCAATTGAAGAATTGCTGGTAAGAGAAAAAGAAGAGACAATATTAACAGAAAATATTAATCTTGATATAATAAAAAAAGGATATAATATTCTTATACCAAAAGATAGAAATAAATTAATAAAAAAACTTGGGTCTTTAATGCTTGAGCATGCAAAAAATATGGAATTTGAAGAGGCCGCTGTTGTCAGGGACGAGATTAAAAAAATTAAAGATCAGTTTGAGTTGGAATAATATGGCTTTATTGTATGCAATAATTAATTATGGTATATTGTCGTTATGAAAAAAATTATAATAGTTTTTCTTATAGTATCGTCATTGTTTTTTTCCTGCGATGAGAAAAAAACAATTGCAGATATAAAATTACCTGTTACAAAAGTAC
>JALTGJ010000246.1 GCA_027077185.1 Spirochaetales bacterium
CAAATAAGTTTGAGGTCATATGGTTTATAACATTAAAATACCTCCGGCCTTCAATAATAGGAGGAGCTGCAATTGCTTTTCTTATGTCCTTTGAAAACTTTAATACAACTTTGTTTTTAATTGGAGCGGATTCAACTCTTCCAATAAACCTGTATCAGCAGGTTAGGGACGGTTCTACTCCTGTAATTAATGCTATAGCATTTCTTCTTATAATATCAGTTTCCATAATTGCTGTTATTAATTTAACTGCCGGGAAGAAAGAGGAAACATAGAAAAAATGAACTGCCAGGACTCACTGTACTTCTAGTCGTTCTAGAGACGTTACAATGTAACGTCTCTTTTTATTTATACTAAAAATTCTTCTCCCTTACGTCCTACCACTCTGACCCTGTGTTTTTCTAATTAAGCTTTTTGCGCTGTGTCTCATTTTCTACTTAGATAATACGTCTTCTCTAATATATTGATAATAGACTGGCGAAAAAAGCCAAAATGCTGTGATCGTTCCTCATCGCTTCGCTCTTCCGGTACGACACATTAACAGACCAATTCAATAGACATCTCAAAAACCTTTAATTGATAGAACTGTATTTAATATTTTAAATGAGATATACTCATAAAAGATACCTTATAGAGGAGGATTCCATGCCCTTACCTGAACCGGGAAAAAATGGCAGATATACCTATGCTGACTATAAAACATGGCCGGATGATGAGTTGTGGGAGATTATCGATGGTGTAGCTTATGATATGAGCCCTGCTCCAAGGAGGATTCACCAGAAAGTATCATTTGAGATTTCACGCCAAATTGGTAATGCCATTGTAAACAAAAAATGTGAAGCTTACAGCGCTCCTATGGATGTAAAACTATCTGCCCTTCCTGAGAAAAATGATCATGATATTGATGTGGTTGTTCAACCTGATATTTTTGTTGTCTGTGATCCCGATAAACTTGATGAAGAGGGATGCAATGGTGCCCCGGATTGGATTATAGAAATACTCTCCCCCTCCACTGCATATAAAGATGAGAATGAAAAACTACTGCTCTATGAAAAATACGGTGTCAGTGAATACTGGATTGTACAACCGGGAGCCAGGATGGTATTTGTATATATTCTGAATAAAAAGGGAAAATATAAAAAACCGGAAGTTGCAAAAGAAAATGAGCTAATAACTTCGTATGCTGTGCCAGAAGTGCAGATAGATCTATCTAAGGTTTTTTAAGTTTAATCAATTATGAATTATTTTACCTTCAATAAAGTTTGCTAAAGTTGAAAGAGTAAATGTAAGAATAAAATACATGACTGTTATTGTTATCCATATTTCAAATACCATATAGGTAGAAGCCATTATCTGCATTCCCTGAAATGTAAGTTCCTGAATTGAAATTATAGAAACTATGGAAGAATCTTTTATTGTTGAAATTGCCTGACCTGTAAGACTGGGAAGAACTTTTCTAAAAACCTGTGGGAAAATTACAAATCTGTATTTATCAAAAAAATTAATACCCAGGGCATTTGCACCTTCAAACTGCCCTCTTGGAATAGATTCAAGCCCCCCTCGAACTATTTCTGTTATATAAGCACCTTCATAGACTGACAAAGTAAAAACAGCAGAGAGAAATTCTGAAAATCGTTCAGGCTTTGTAAATAAAAAAGAAATTATTGACCGGCCGAATCCATGAAGTTCTCTGGTCCAGCTGTCAATTCCTAAAACAGAGATTATATTGTTACCGATAAAAAAATAAAAAATAAAAATAAGCACAAGAGGAGGTGTATTTCTGGCAATTTCAATATAGGTACGACCTACCATTCTTGCAAATAGATTTTTTCGGGTACGAAGAACCCCCATAAGTGTACCAATAATTATTGCAACAGCAAAGGACCACACACTAAGTTTTATAGTAGTAAGAAACCCAAGTATAAGAAGATTAGCCCTGATGTGCCCGCTATCATCAGTTTTAAAAAAGAACTGGGGTATTGCACCCCAGTTCCAGTGATAACTAAAGCCGTTTTTTATACGGAAAAATCCAATAATTCCTGCAAGAAATATAATTAATACAATAATTATATCCAGCAGATAGTTATGCCGCTTCATTTATTGTACCAGGCTGTCCCATTCCCTTGTCCCAAACCAGTAATGGTTTCTTTCTTTAAGCCAGCCTTCTGCGTCTACAACTGTAATCCAATTATTAAAGTAATTTACAAGATCATAGTCACCTTTTTTTAATGCAAAACCTATAGGTTCTTTCGTAAAAGTCCCCTCAAAAGGCATAAAAAGTTTATCAGAATTTTTTATAACCTGATAGGCAGGCATTGGAGCCGATGCAATAAGAGCGTGAGCCCTCCCTGACAACAGTTCCTGTATAACCTGGGACTCATCATCAAAAAGCCTAAGAGTAGCAAGGGGGAGCAATTTTTCTGCAACAGAAGCTCCGGTGGATCCAATTCTAACTGCAATAATAACATCTTTCTTATTAAAATCTTCCAGAGAATTAAATCCGGCTGCTTTTTCTTTACTTGCTGCAATCGACAAACCTGAGTACTCGTAGGGTATGGTAAAATTCACCTTAAGATTTCTATCAGGCCTAATCCCCATACCACCTATTATTACATCAAATTTACCAGTTAACAGAGCTGGAATAATTCCGGACCATTTTGTGGGAATAAACTCAATATCAACTCCCATATCAGATGCAAGCCGTTTTGCTACATCCACTTCAAAACCAATTAAATTTCCATTTTTGTCATTCATTGCCCAGGGAACAAATGTAGATAACCCAACTTTTAAAACTCCACGCCTGGAAATAGTATCCAGCAGACTTTCAGAACTACCTGCCTGACTTTGTGTCTTATTGCCGCAGCTTAATACAAAAAATACTGAAACAATAATTATTAAAATAAGCATATTTTTTTTCATACGATACTCCCCTAATTTATATTAAAATCTTCATTCTATAACCAGTACCTGCTTATAAAATCTTACTTAAAAATGCCTTCGTTCTGTCTTCGACAGGGTTAGTAAAAAAGCTTTCCCCTTCTCTATCCTCAACAATTTCTCCATTATCCATAAACAAAATTCTGCTGGCGACCTCTCTGGCAAAGCCCATTTCATGAGTTACAACAACCATGGTCATACCTTCTTTTGCAAGGTTCTTCATAACATCAAGAACTTCACTAATCATTTCCGGATCCAGAGCACTGGTAGCTTCATCAAAAAGCATTACTTTTGGGTTCATTGCCAGAGCCCTGGCAATTGCAACCCGTTGCTGCTGTCCCCCGGATAACTGTGATGGAAAACTGTCCACCTTATCTTCTATTCCTACTTTCTGCAAAAGATCTGACATTATATTTTCACATTCGGAAATACTTAACTTTCTGACTC
>JALTGJ010000247.1 GCA_027077185.1 Spirochaetales bacterium
ATAGCAGATCAAGTTCTTCAAGATTAAAATTTTGCAGGGCTTTTTCGATACTTGTGGAATTCAGATGGCAGGCTCCTTCTGTATTAATGACCACCTGGGGAATATTGAACTGTTTTAGCCTTTCAGCATCTCTGGCAGTTGTAATGTCTCCTTCTATAACGCCTATATTAAATTTATCTTTAAAATTTAATATTGTTTTTTCCAGAAGAGTTGTTTTACCTGACCCCGGTGAGCTAATCAGGTTGAGTACAAGCACTTTCTTTTTATAGAATAATTCTCTAAGGCTCTGAGCTTTATTGATGTTGTCTTCCATAAGAGCTTTCATCACTTCTATTTTCATTATCTTTCCCCCTCAATATTTTCTATTATCAACTCTCTTCCGGATTTCATATTCAGTTGTACTGAAGAACATTCCGGGCAAATGTAAACTTGATTTTGAACTTTAAATTCCTTTTTACAGTCAAGGCAGATCATAATTACAGGTATTTTTTCAATAATTAATTTTGCTCCTTCTGCAATTGTATTTTCCGAAAAAAAAGTAAAAGCGTATTCCATAAGATCAGGAGCAAGATGATGCTGGCTCCCAACAACTATTTTTATTTTCTCAATTACTTTCAGCTTATTTTCTTCTGCAGTTTTCAAAGCTGTTTTTATAATATTGGAAACAACACTCATCTCATGCATCAGCATATCCTCGGAAGCTGGGTTCCTTCAGGAATATCAACAATTCTTCTCCCACCAATGGAGGTATTGAGTACTATTCTTTCCGGGTGTTTTTCTGTGATAAATCCAATTACTTTACTGTTTCGACCTTCCGGGGTAGTTCTAAGTGCAGCCAATACCCTGGAGCTGTCTTCTTTTGAAACAACCATAATAACTTTTCCTTCATTTGCCACATACAGGGGATCAAATCCGAGTATTTCACAAAGCCCGGCTGTTTCATCCCTAATTGGAATATCCTTTTCATAAAGTTCTACTCCCAGGGAGGTTTTATTAGCTAATTCCGAAAGAACTGATGCAATTCCTCCTCTGGTTGCATCGCGCATAAAATGTATATTTGCTCCGGTTTTTATGCAGCTCTGGATAAGTTCATTTAATGGTGTACAGTCTGAAACTATTGAGTTTGCGAATGAATTTCTGAAAGAGAGCACAGCAAGGCCATGATCTGCTATAGGTCCGTTGACAATAATACTGTCTCCGGGTATTACTCTTTCTGCATTGGAGATGTGGATTACTTCCTTCTTTATAAAACCAATTCCTGTTGTATTAATAAATAGTTTATCGCATGCACCCCTTTCGACAACCTTGGTATCTCCGGTAACAATTTGTATACCGCATGCTTTCGCAGTTTCAGACATTGATATGATAATTTTCTGAAGTTCTTCTATTGAAAGACCTTCTTCAAGGATGAACCCGCAGGATATATACTTTGGTACGGCTCCTGATACTGAGAGATCATTTACTGTGCCGCAGACTGCAAGTTTCCCTATATTCCCTCCGGGAAAAAATAGCGGTTTAATTACGAATGAGTCTGTGGTAAATGCAATATTTTCTGATGGAATAGCCAGTAAAGCTGAGTCCCCCTGTTCTGAAAGTTTTTTCCCTGTAAAATATTTTAGAAAGAGTGATTCTATTAGCTCTGATGTTTTACCGTATCCACTCCCATGATCCAGGGTAATTTTTTTATTCATACAGCCTGTCTCCCTGAATACCTGTACCATGCGGCACATGCTCCTTCACTTGAGACCATACATGCTCCAACAGGATTCCCTGGAGTACATACACTGGCGAAAAGGGGGCATTCCGGCGGGTTTATAAGACCTTTGAGGACATCTCCGCATTTGCAACCTTCTTCTTCTTCATTTCCCCTATCGTAGACAGGATCAAAAACCCTGTGCGCATCGTATTTAGCATAGCCATTTCTAATTTGCAAACCACTGTATGGAATATTCCCCAGACCCCGCCACCAATCAGTACTGCTCTCAAAAACTTTGTTTATTAAGCCTAAAGCCTTTTTATTTCCCCCTGGGGTAACAGCTCTTGTATACTGGTTCTCCAGAGCTGGAGCACCAGTTTCATTTTGCTTAACCAGCAGATAGATTGTCTGAAGAATATCCAGGGGTTCAAACCCTGAAACTACACAGCCTATGCCGTAATTCTCAACAAGGGGCAGAAAAATTGAAGAACCTGTTATAGTACTGACATGCCCTGGACATATGTACCCGTTTATGTTTACTCCTTTATCAATGAGTGCTGACATAGCCGGAGGCATGACTTTATGAGCTGAAAGAATAAAAAAATTACTAAGCCCGAAATTTTCCGCTTCAAGGATTGCTGCAGAACTGGATGGTGTTGTTGTCTCAAAACCGATACCAAGAAAAATTATTTTTTTATCAGGGTTATCTCTTGCTGTCTGCAGTGCATCCAGTGTTGAATATACCATTCTGATATCCCTTCCTTCTGTCTTTTCTTTGGAGAGTGATGTAAGTGAACCCGGAACCCTCATTAAATCACCAAAAGTAGTAATAATTGTGCTTTCCATCCTGCTTAGTGCAGCTGCTTCATCAATAAAATATTTTGATGTAACACAAACCGGACAACCTGGACCGGACAGTAGTTTGATAGTGTCCGGAAGGAGCGAGGGAATTCCCGATTTATGTATAGCAGAAGTATGTCCGCCGCATACCTCCATCAGAGTTATATTTTTTCTGGAAATTTTATGTATTTCTGAGAGTACCTCATCTATCAGTTTTTTATTCCGGTACTCATCTATCAGAGGTATCATCTGCCTTCCTTTTTATTTCTTCCATCAGTTTCAATGTTTCAACTGCCTTTTTTGTATCTATTTTCCCAATGGCGTATCCTGAATGGAGCAGGATAAAGTCTCCCTGTTTTACACCATCAACAAGTTTAAGGCTTGCTTTGTACCGGCTCCCTCCAACGCTTACAAGGGCAGTACTGTTTTCTTCAATTGAGATAATTTCTGCGGGTATACTTAGGCACATTATAATTTTCCTCTTTCTCTTAAGCAGGCAGCCACCGCAATTTGACCCAGGGCAATCCCCCCATCATTGGATGGTACTTTGGACTGGGTCAAAACGGTGAATCCTCTGGATTTTAAGGTTTTTCTGCATCCTGAAAGGAGATAGGTGTTCATAAAAACTCCTCCTGACAAAGCGCAGGTATTTAAACCCGTCGACTTGCGGATAGCTTCGGCTGCCATTACTATTATTTGAATAATTGAATTGTGAAATTTTAATGATATTTTTCCTGCCGAAAGTTTTTGAAGAATATCATCGACTATCCCTGAAATTATCGGGGAGGGATCAATACTTTCTGCTATTTTGACTGGATAGTATTCGCTAGATAAATTATCTGCAGGCTCTGTAATAAGAGCTTCCATTCTCATAGGCCCTTCAGCATCAAAGCTGGAGTATGAGCAAAGTCCCAGAAGTGCTGCTGCTGTATCAAAGAGACGCCCTATACTTGAACTTAGAGGGGTATTAATATTTTTTTCAATCATACGGAGTACCATGTCTGTTTTTGATCTGTCAAGTTCTCTTAGGAATGGGAGTGGGAAAGACAAAAAATTTCTTCTGAAGACAGTATAGAGAGCAGCGACTGCTATGCGCCAGGGTTCGTTCACTACTGCATCCCCACCGGGAAGAGGCAGATATTTTAAATGGAATTTTCTTTGAAAGTTTTCAAGAGAGCATACAAGAACTTCCCCCCCCCAGATATTTCCATCAGTTCCCAGCCCTGAGCCGTCAAAACTAAATCCTATAACCTTTTCGCTAAATCCGTTTTCTGCCATACATGATGCAATATGTGCATGATGATGCTGGACTTTCACAATCGGTAACCCCGATTTTTCTGCATATTTTGTTGATATATAATCCGGATGGAGATCATGGACAATAAGAGAAGGGCTAAAGTTAAATAGCTCTTTGAATCTGTCAATTGTATTATAGTAATTCTCTTCAGTTTCCGGATTTTTAAGATCACCAATATGCTGGCTTAGAATTGCTCTATTGTTTTTTCCAATACAGAAACAGGTTTTAAGCTCTGCTCCTACAGCAAGAATTCCTTCTGTCCTGCTTTTTAGAGGGAGTGATTCCGGTACCCATCCTCTGGATCGTCTCATAATATGAAATTTTTTATCTATAACAGTTCCAACTGAATCGTCGCAGCTGTTGTAAATTTCTCTATTGTAGGTAACAACAGCATCTGCAGTACTTAGAAAAGAATTAAGAGCTTCTTTATTATCTTTAATAATAGGCTGATTTGAAAAATTACCACTTGTTAATACAAGGGCTTTTACTCCTGTTTTAGAAAAAAAAGAATGATAAAAGGGGGTATAGGGAAGAAAAGCTCCAACTTTGCTGAGTCTCTGATAGACTGAAGGGGCAATTGAACTGCTGGCTGCAAGTTTTACAAGAACAATAGGAGCTTCCGGTGATTTTAGAACTACTTCCTCTTCCTTGCTTATTTTAGTATGATTTTTTAATTCTGCAATGGATGCAAACATAACTGCAAAGGGTTTTCCTTCCCGTCTTTTAAATGATCTCAATTTTTTTACAGCTTCGGTGTTAAAGGGATCACAGGCAAGGTGATATCCCCCAAGACCCTTTATGGCACATATTCCCCCCTTAGCTATAATTTCTTCTGTTATCTGAATTATTTTTCCATTATTTGTAATCTGTTCTGTTTTTCTGAATAAACTGTATGAAGGCCCACAGTTATGACAGCTGACAGGCTGTGCATGAAATCTTCTGTCCTGAATATCCTGATATTCATTTGAACAGGTTTTACACATTGCAAAAGAACTCATTGTTGTTTGGGCTCTGTCGTAGGGGAGTCCCCTTATAATTGAAAACCTTGGACCGCAATTAGTACAGTTTGTAAAAAAATAATTAGTTCTTGATTTCTGATTTTTCATATCATTCAGGCAGCTGCTGCAAACTGCAATATCCGGAGAAATTTCAGATACAGCGGCCGAACTGATTTTTGTTTCTGATGGATAAATAGAAAAATTATTATAATAGTTCAGTTTGCCGGGAGAAGAATGAACACTGTATACTCTGGCAGAAGCCGGAGCCTTTGTTGCTATTTCTTCTGTAAAACTTAAAAGATTCTCTGTTACCCCCTCTGCATGTAGAATTACACCTTCAGTGTTATTTTTTACCCAACCCTTAATGGCATGTTCTTTTCCCAAATGATAGAGGAATGGCCGGAATCCCACTCCCTGGATTCTGCCTTCTACAGTAATGTCGATTGAAGAAAGAGATGATGTTATATTGTGAAACCCTCTCATAAGCATATCCGTAAATTAGAATAGATGTAGCGCTTACGAAGTACAACTAATTTAAAAATATCACAATAAAACGTATTAATCAAATAAAATATACTAAAAAATAAAATAATAATAGAAAAATATGAAAAAATGGAGTATAGTATTGTATGGAGGATACAATGGATGAGATTTGTTCAATCATTTTAGAACCGAAATTGATAATCCCTGAAAAAAAAGAAAGTGGGTATTCAAGGATTTTAGGTGGATTTCCCGAAAGTATGGGAATGCGGTCAGGTCTTGTTCGGCTTTATCCCGGAGACTCTGTAGGAATCCATAGTACCGGGGAAAGAGAAGAGCTTCTTATTATTCTAAAGGGTCGGGGTGAATTTTTAATATCAGGAGAGGAACCGGTACCTATTCAGAATAAACAATTTTTCTATTGTCCTCCTGATACTGAACATAATGTACTAAATACCGGTACCTCGATATTAAAATATGTTTATGTTGTTGCACCGGCTAAATTGGGAATTCAACTTTAAAGGTTGACTCTTTTTCTATTCCTATAATTATAATAGATGAATTCAGAAAATTATCAGAAAATCAGTAATAGCAGGACTCCCAACAATAATATATTTTTTAGAGGCTTTTTTATTTTTCCTGTGCTTGACAATAATAGGAACTGATATAATAATTAAGATAAGTAAAAATTCAGGGGTAACTAATGTCCAAGACAGTTGATATAGCGAAAATAAAGAAAGCTGCACGAAATGCAATTCCAATATCCATTAAAACCTATACCCTTCCTCATGAAACAGAAGTATATATGGAAAGTATACTGGGTGTTTTTCTTGATGAATTTGGCCAGGTAGGGCTAAAGGATAGAATTGCTTATTGTATGAAAGAATTGGCTGTAAATGCAAAGAAAGCAAATACAAAAAGGGTTTATTTTAAGGAAAAGAATCTTGATATAAGTAACCCTGAACAGTACGAAGAGGGTATGAAGACTTTCAAGAATGATACTCTTTCCAATATAGATCACTATCTAAAAATTCAGCAGGAGGAAGGCCTTTATATTAAAACAGTTTTTCATGCCAAAGGGAATGAGTTTACTTTAAGCATAAAGAACAATACGGAGATATCTAAAAAAGAGCAAATGAGGGTTTATGACCGGATTGCCAGATCCCGGGCATTTGAAACCATGGAAGAAGCTTTAACAACTGTTCTTGATGATTCTGAAGGTGCTGGATTGGGAATTGTTATTCTTGTTCTAATGTTGAAAAAACTTGGTTTAAGTGAAGATGCTTTTGATATTGATGTTGAAAACGGAGAAACAATTGCACAGATTACCTTACCTTTCTCTAATATCCATGTAGAAAATATTGCCCAGCTTTCTGAGGAAATTGTTCAGGAAATTGATGAACTTCCTCATTTTCCTGAAAATATTGTATTTTTGCAGAAGCTGATTCATGATCCTGACTCAGAAATTACTGATATTGCAAGGCAGATCAGTATGGATGCTTCCCTAATAGCGGATTTGCTTAAGGTTGTAAACTCAGCACAGTATATGCTTCCAAAGAGAGTGGATAATATTGTTGAAGCAGTTAAGCTAATTGGATTAAGAGGGCTTACGAATCTTTTGTTTTCATATGGAACGCAGAAATTGCTTGATCGAAAAGAGAAATGGTTGTGGGACCATTCCTACAAAACTGCTTTTTATGCATATAACATAGCCAAAAATTTTAATAGAAAGAATAAAGATCTTCTTGATGATGCATATGTCGGTGGAATCCTCCATGATATGGGGAAAATAATTTTTTCGGATATTCACCCAAAGCTTCTTGATAAAATCAATAATTTTTGTGTTGATAAGGAGCTGCCAAGAAATTTATTTGAAGATTTAGCAGCTGGATTAAACCATGCAGAAATTGGCGGAAGGGTTGCAGCAAAATGGAATTTTCCACAGTCCCTTGTAGAATCCATAAGGTATCATCATGAACCTCAGCAGTGTTCAAAAGAGTATGAAGATGTAGTTTTTACAGTTTATCTTGCCAACTCAATTGCCAATATAGAAAGTGATGAGATGGTATATGAACAGCTGGATACTGCTGTATTGGATAATTTTGGAATAAATTCAGAAGAACAGCTAATGACAATATTGCAGCGTCTGTCAGATGCTTTTAGGAACCAGGTTAATAGAAAAGAACATATGTAGCTTTTGAGTAAGTAGAGTAAAACTTATTGACTTTTTCTTAATATATAGTGTAAATTGTATATAAGGAGGAATAGTTATGGCAATAAGCGTTTACTCAACACCCAGCTGCAGTTACTGTACCCTGGCTAAGGATTATTTTAGAAAACATAAAATTCCGTTTACCGATTATAATGTTGCAACAGATAAAAATAAAGCAGATGAGATGGTACGGAAGTCCGGACAGATGGGAGTTCCCGTTTTAGATATTAATGGCAGAATTCTTGTAGGATTTAATCCTTCAGAAATCGAACGGGCTCTTCATAGATAAACCCTAGGGGCAGGGTTATTTTAGGGTGCAGCCACACAGGGTCCCCCGATCCTGTGGACTGCACCTACTGTGTTTATACAACACGACTGTACCAATTGTACATCAATATTCCGAACGCTACGGAAACATTAATTGAACCTTTGGATCCAGCCATAGGAATTGAGACTCTCCCATAACTTTTGTCTGCTAAGTTTAAGCATTCAGGACTTACACCCAGTTCTTCAGATCCTAAAATTACAATACCTTTTTCCGGGAACTTAAAATGTTGAATTGGAGTTCCATTCAGTTCAAGAGCAAATATATTTTCCCCTCTCATTCTGCTACAATCATAATTTTCCCATGGAATAATATCCGTGCATCCCATGGAACTTCGTTTTGCACGTTTATGCTCCGGTGATGAAGAACCGGGAGATAGAAGTATTCTGTCTGCACCAAAGGATTCTGCGGTGCGGAATATTGATCCTATATTAAAAGGTGAACGTATATCATCAAGGTATATTTTAAAAGGAAATTTAGTTTGTTTTATATCCTGATTATTTTTGGTATAGGCTTTGGTTGAAGGAATAAGATCCCAGTCAGCAGGTTCTTCATTTAGGTGTTTTAAAAGTAAATGCCTTAAATTATTACATGTTCTTAATATTTCACAACTGCGGTTTTCAAAATTAAGTTTAATTTTTTTTATGTTTTTTATTTCATCTTCAGAAAATTTATCTGACAGGAGGATAAAATCTATAAGATCCCGTAGATAAATATTATTTGGAAATATATTTGATGTCAGATCAATTTCGAACCCCTGTAATAATCTGGCAGTCTTTCTTAGTGCAGTATCCGGTGGAAGCTTTGAAAGCTTCCTTATTGTTATCATAGAGCATCTTTCAGAATCATATAGATATCTTCCACACTAACTTTTGATGGAAGATGCTCTATTATGGGTAGTTTGATTACCTGATTTGCTACGGAACTTAGGTTTTCCTGTTTTATTCCAAGTTCACTCAAACGGACCGGTAGGTTTTGTATTCCAATAGATAATCTAAGGGATTCTATTATTCTATCTGCTGCTGAAACAATTGATAACCCGGAAATATTTTCCCCCAGAATAGGCCCCATTCGGGTAATCTTTTCAGGACAAACCCTTAACCCGTATTCCAGAATATAAGGTAGAAGAATTGTAGCAGTGACAGCTCTGGAGCTGCCGAATTGCTTATTTATTTCAGCTGCACATGCAGTTCCCAGTCCTGTATAACTTATTGTAAGTCCTAAGGCTGTTGAAAAGCCTGCTTTGGATGCCTTTAGCATATTATCAGGATTTTCAGGGTCTTCAAGAATAGAGGGTAAAACATTTACAATAATGCTAATAGTTTTAAGAAACAGCATATCAGATATAAAATTGGAACGGGTTGAAAAATATCCTTCTACTGCTTCCAAAAAAACATCCATCAGGGTTGCTATCCTATACTGTTTGGAAATTTCCATAAATAGTGATGGATCGATTATTATAGCAGCAGGTGCAGCATTGCTGACAGAAACCACCTTGAGAGATCCAGTTCTTGCATCAGGAACAATAAACTCCGTACTGAGCATAAAAGGGTTACGAAAAGTTCCAGAAATTTCGATATATGGTACCGGACTTAAGCTGGGGGGGGGCTCTGATATAATGTTATAAAAATTACCAGCATAACCTGCTGCTACTGCAACTGCTTTTGCTGCGGACAACGCCCGTATTCCTCCAAAACCAATTACAGCCTGTATTCGTGAAACTCTTGCTATTTCTGAGGCTTTTTCAATGGTATGTGTAGTTGATTTTGAAGTAATCTCTGCAAAGGTAATTAAATCAAAGTCACTTTTTCTAATTTCAGCTTTTATTGTTTTGAAAGCAAGACTGTCTGCCAAAGCTTTTTCTGTAACTATAAGTAAGCGGTGTCCATAGGGGTTTACAATATTTTTCAACTGGCTCAAGGCTCCGTAAGCGCAGTAGACTGTAGAATGTGCATTAAAAATTAGGTCTTTCATGATATATACAATATCTGATTATTAACAAAACATCCAATTTTTTTATGAATTTAATAAAAAAAAGCAGGAGTTATCAACTCCTGCTGTATATAATACAATTTAATATTAGGATAACCCAAACATTTCCATAACAGAATCAGCTACGGACTCAACAACTTTATTATCTATATAAGAAGGATCT
>JALTGJ010000248.1 GCA_027077185.1 Spirochaetales bacterium
GGGTATAATACGTCCGGATGATCTTCTGGCCAGGTGGGGTGGTGATGAGTTTGTGATTTTGCTTGAATTGGAAAGATGTGAAGCTGTTGCACTTGCAGAGCGATTAAGGATTTCTATCTCGGGCAGAGAAATAAAAGAAACTTTAAAGTTAAAAGATACTGTAACAATCAGCATAGGTATTACCGGATATAATAAAAATGAGACACTGGATACACTTATGCACAGAGTTGATATGGCTTTGTATGAATCTAAATCAGGCGGCAGGAATATATTTACAGAAATTTAATTTGCATGGCTGTATATGCTGCTTTGGCTGAAAATATTTATGTGAACTCTCACAAAAATTACCAGACCCTTAGTCAAACAAGCCAATTTGCCCTGCTTCCCGTTCCTTTCTTTTCCCTTCAGCTATTTTTCTGTTAATTTCAGTTCTTCGAGCCTTTTTCTTTTCTAATCGTTCCTGGTCTGCTAATTTTTGTGCTTCCTGAAAACGTTCAATTTCTTTGGATTCTTCTTCATTGGCTGGTTCAAGCATTAGAGCAGGCATAATAAACCCTTCCGGAGTTCTGTAGAATTTAAATGATTTTCTAATTGACGGCTTTGTATAGTTTTTATCGGCAAATACAATACCGTATGTTTTTTCAATTAGAGTGGCTTTACTTCCAATCGTAGATTTTTTAACTTCAAAATAGTCACATAACTCATTGTAAGAGATATATTCTTCATTCTCTTCGTCAAATAGAAAATTTAAACGGGCTATAATATAAACTATAGATGCTGCCCATATAGTAGGGCTTCCTCTGGAAATATCCATAAGTGGATTTTGAACAATTGTATCGAGTAAGAGTAATACAAAACTTTTCAATTCTAAATCAAAATTTTCTAAACAGTAATTAGTAAGCAATTCTTTTATCTGTAGTGGATTGTTTTCTTTCATACAGAAATTATAAAGTAAAATAGTTAAATCGTAAACTGGAAAAAGCTTATTAAGTTAGACTTGCTTTTGTACAAATAAGAGAGTATCTTTAAAGTAAGGAGTAAGGAGTAAGGAGTAAGGAGTAAGGAGTAAGGAGTATGGAAGTTATTATCTCTAAAATTACAAGTAAAGGACAGGTTACAGTTCCTAAAAAGGTAAGAGAATCTCTGGGTATAAAAGAGGGCGATTCTCTTGGCTATGAAGTTCATGAAGATAATGCTGTAATAAGAAGAATCCCCAGGATTGATGTTGAGTGGGCAAACTCCATAGAAAATACCCTAACTGAATGGGTAGATGAGCTTGATGATGAACTATAAGCCAGGCGAAATTGTAATCGTTCCGTTTCCGTTCTTGGAAAAACCGGTGAAAAAAATACGACCAGCATTGGTTTTATCAAATAATGTTGATGGTGAAACTAATAATTATCTTGTGTTGGCAATGATTACAAGTGCAAAAAGAAGTCGCTGGGAGAGTGATATTGTTCTGAAAGAATGGCTGGTTGCTGGTTTAAAGGCTGAATCAATTGTTCGATGGAAGATTTTTACAATAGAATCTGTACTAATTAAGGAAAGACGGGGAAAGTTAAGTCAAAAAGATTATAAAGTTGTTCAAGATGGGTTTACTAAGCTATTCAATTTTGATTCTATTTAATTAACACTTCCCTGGAGTTACAACTAAGAATTTATTCTTGTTTTTTTTCTATTTAACATAGATAATATGCCTACAAGGGGAGTTTTTATTATGTTGGAGAGAAATTTCGTAAAGACAATCGAAAATACATTAAAAGACCATTGGGATCAGCCTTGTTTTACTAATTATGAGGAAGAGACTTATTCTTATGGGGAAATTGCTGAAAGCTTACTTATATTTCATGAGGTTTTTAAGAAAAGTGGAATAGTAAAAGGGGATAAGCTTGCAGTTTGCGGTAAAAATTCAGTTAACTGGGCTAAGGCTTATTTTGCAACAGTCAGTTATGGTGCTGTAATTGTTCCCATTCTTCCGGATTTTTCGGCAGAAGATATTACAAACATAATAAATCAGTCAGATTCAAAGATTTTTTTTGCAGATGATTCTATCTGGAAAGGGCTTGATTTAAAAGATATGCCCGCTCTTGAAATTGCCGGCAAACTTGAGGACTTTAGTATTATCAAAACTACTGGTGAAATGAGCGACAAGCTTATTGCAGAATCCAGAGAAATAATTTCTGAAAAATATAAACAGGGGTTAGCTCCTGATGATATTTCTTTTGATGATATACCCAATGATGCCCTGGAAGGTATAATCTATACTTCCGGTACTACAGGATTTTCAAAAGGGGTAATGCTCACTCATAATTCACTTATGGCAAATGTAGATTATGCCCAAAAGAGCATTGGACTTGTCTCCGGGGATAAAATTGTAAGTTTCCTTCCTCTGGCACACTCTTTTGGTTGTGCGTTTGATCTTTTATTTCCATTTTCTGTAGGTTGTCATATCAATTTTATTGGTCGGATATCGCCTCAGCTGCTTATCAAAGCCTTCAAAGAAGTTCAACCCAGATTGATTCTTTCGGTACCTTTATTAATTGAAAAAATCTATTTTAAACAACTGAAACCAATATTAAATAAAAGTTATGCTAAACTTCCGGTAATAAAATCTATATTAAACAGGGTTATATATAAAAAACTAAATGAGACCTTTGGTGGGAATTATATTACAATAGTTCTTGGTGCAGCAGCTTTTAATCCTGAAGTAGAGGCTTTTCTAAAAAAAATAAATTTTAGATTTACAGTAGGATACGGGATGACAGAATGTGGTCCTCTTATTAGTTATATGCCCTGGGATCAGTATAAAAACAGATCTGCAGGAAGATTGATTTTCCATCTGGAATGTAAAATAAACTCAAATGACCCTGTAAATACCCAGGGAGAAATACTTGTTCGCGGTGAAAATGTAATGCTTGGCTACTACAAAAATGAAAAAGCAAGCAGGGATGCTCTTGATAAGGATGGATGGCTTCATACAGGTGATATGGGTACTCTTGATTCTGATAATGTTGTTTTTATAAAAGGCAGAAGTAAAACAATGCTTCTTGGTCCTGCAGGACAGAATATTTATCCTGAAGAACTGGAAGCAAGGCTTCAGAATAATGATATTGTGTCCGATGCACTTGTTCTTGAAAGAGATCATAATATTATTGCATTAATTTTTCCTGATCCTGACTATATTAAGAATTCAGGATTAAATGAAGCTGATGTTCAGGAGAAACTTAATGAGGCTCTTAAACTGGTTAATAAGGAACTTCCTTCATATTCAAAGATAATGAAAATTGAAATAATGAAAGCTGAGTTTGAAAAAACACCGACATCGAAAATTAAACGGTATAAATATAAATGAATGATGTTATAAAAAAATTGGGAGAATTTGGAATTATTCCGGTTGTAAAAATTGATAAAATAACTGATTCTGAGAATTTAGCCAAAGCTCTGATTGATGGTGATCTTCCTGTAGCAGAAGTTACCTTTCGTACAGATGCTGCTGAGGAAGCTATTAAAAGGATTAAAAAGATGTATCCGGAGATATTACTTGGAGCCGGAACAGTTTTAAGTATTGAACAGGTTAAGAGAGCCGTTGGTGCCGGGGCAGTGTATATTGTATCTCCGGGGTTTAATCCCAAACTGGTAGATTATTGTGTTAGCAATAATATAATTATAATTCCTGGAGTAAATTCCGGAACTCAGATAGAGGCTGCAATGGAGCATGGTTTGGATGTCCTTAAGTTTTTCCCTGCAGAGGCTTCCGGCGGTGTTGGTATGATTAAAAGTCTTTCTGCTCCGTATTCCAATATTAAGTTTATACCTACAGGTGGTATAAATATATCTAATATTCTGGAATATCTAAAACTTGATTCTGTTCATGCCTGTGGAGGTAGTTGGATGGTTTCTTCCAGGCTTATTTTGGAAGGCAAATTTAGGGAAATAACACAGTTAGCAAAGCATGTAGTCTCCAAAATAATGGGTTTTAGTATAGATAGTATAAATAATAGAATTATATTAGAATGCAATAATATGGAAAGGACAGTTTCTTATCTGAAGAGAAAAGGTTTTAAAATCAGTAGTGGAACAGGGAATGAAGAACTAAGTATTGTCCAGCCTGCTGAGGGATTGGACATTGTTATAAAAAATTAGTTTTCTTGTATAGAGTCGCTTTCAAAACAATAACTGATTACCCTGAAAAGGTATTCTGAGCGGCTCAAAATGCAGGAAATTGTAAATAAAATTGGAGTTAGTATGAGTGTTAATAAAAAAAGGGTTCCTGGTTTAAAGCAGGCTCAGGCTATTATTTATGTATCATTAATAGCTATTATAGGATTAATGAGTTATGGTCTTTATTATAATCTTCATGGTCTGGATCAGCTTATTTCCACAAATGAACGAATCTCAACAGAATTTACTACTGGTGTTCTTCATTTAAAGAGTTCCTTTGGTTATACAGGTTTTATTCATAATTTTAAAAACTATGTTCTAAGGGGAAAGCCTAAGTATATTGATTCGATTAAACATTATTACGATGAAATTACCACGAGTGTAAACCACCTTAAATCTCTTTCTGTTATTACAGAAGATGATCGACAGCTTTTAGTTACAATACAGGCAGCTGCAGATGCCTATATGGATGCAAGTCTTAAAATTCAGCCTATGGTCGAAAGAGGTGATTCTGTAAAAGTTATAGATGGATATGTTAAAATTGACGACGGCCCGGCAAGGGATGCTTTGGATAAGCTTGATTCAATTTACAGAGCAATTATAAAGAAGGGTTCCGTTCAGGTAAGTAAAAAGCTGTCAACAACTTTGTATAGTTTTTTAGGGATAATTACACTGGCAGTTATACTTTTTACTGTAATATTAATATTTGTATTCCGCAGGATGAATAATCAGGTTAAAGCAATAGGAAGGGTGTCAAAAAATATGGCCCATGGAGACCTTTCCAAATCTATTACTATTATACCCAATGATGCAATAGGGGATATGGCAGAAAATTTTAACATGGCAATAGCTTCGCTTAAAAATATAATAGGGGGTGTGGTTACAACCAGTACAGAGGGTCAAAAACTTAACGATACTCTTTCAGGAAGAATTACACAAATAGAAATTTCTTCAGGTGAAATGTCAAATAATCTGGATGGCATGCATGAAAAAATAGTAGAGGAAAATAATCAGATAGTGGAAGCTTCGTCGGCTTTAGAGGAAATTTCTGCAAACACATCAAGTCTTTCCAAACAAATATCAATGCAGGCCGAGAGTGTTAGTACAACATCAGCGGCTGTGGAGGAAATGGCTGCATCTATTTTAAATGTAGCCAGAGTTGCTGATGCAAGGCAGAATGTTACTGAGGGTCTTATCACAATGACTAAAGAAGGCAGTGATAAAATTGAAGAGGCAAATGTTATTGTTCAGGAAGCTGTAAAGAACATGGGTGCAATGCAGGAAATGCTGGAAGTAATAAATAATATATCTTCACAAACTAATCTTCTTTCCATGAATGCAGCAATAGAAGCTGCTCACGCAGGAGATGCCGGAAAGGGATTTGCTGTTGTTGCAGATGAAATACGAAAACTTGCGGAATCAACTTCCGAGAATGCACGTGAAATATCAGACTCTTTATCGGGTCTTATAGATAGAATAAATCAGACGGCTAATGTTACAAAAGAGAGTGGGGACTCCTTTAAGAAGATAGAAAAAGAGGTTCAGAATTTTGTGCAGGCTTTTGCAGAAATTTCTGCCAGTACAAAAGAATTGTCGGAAGGCAGTAAAGAAATTCAGGATTCAACTATTTCTCTGCTGGATATTACTTCCAACATAAAAACAGGTTCCGAAGAAATGACAATTGGTGCAAATGACATAAATATTGCTCTTCTACGAATAAAAGAGGCATCAGATAATAATACTTCAAGTATGGCAGTTTCCAGAGAGCAGATTGAAGAAATCCATAAAGCCATGACCGATGTTGCAGTACTTAGTGCAACAAATACAGAAAATATGAGTACCCTTCTGGAAGAAGTTTCTGTATTTACACTTGAGGATGGAGAGAAAAAAGAGGAACTTGGGGTAAAAGAAGTTTAGTTCAAAATTAACTGTCTTCTTCCGGATACCATAGTTTTTTTTTGTGTTTAAATGCCCTTTTCCCTGCCAGTTTTAGAAAGAAAGCTCCGGTGAACAATATGTATATTATATTTATAAGGACAGCTAGCCAAAACCACCTGTAGTCTCCTGTTGTGTATGTGCGTAGTGGAAGATTTATTGTTAGAATATATGGAATTGCAAAAACAAATGTTATCCCCGAAGCATAGGTGTAATCTGTGGCTACGGGAGTTTCAAATTCCGGATCTACTACTCTTAAAAGGGCAAGTCCTGTGGATAGTGTTCCAGTCGAAACACCAAAAACCAACAATGTCCGAAGGAATCTGTGATCTCTAAAAATTCTGGAAGAGAACCATATTGTGGAGAACCCAACAACTACCGCAGCAATTATTGAGATGGTAAATATTGGAATCCAATATTTTGAAACCATTACCAGGGAAATAGCCGCTATTGCACTTGTAACCATAAGATCAACTGAAAACCCTGTAATTCGGTTTAAAGTAAGATTATCCATAATATGCTGTGTATCTGTTACTTTTAAAAATTGTTTCATTCCCAATCCTATAAGAGCTGCAAAAATAAAGCTTAATCCCCAGAAAGTTGCAGCAAGCCGTTCTCCGGCTGGTCCAATAAGTGACAGCAGATATTGTAAGCCTGTAAGGAAAAGAAAGGTAAGAAAATAACCAAGAAGTACAAGTCCCATATTAAGGGTAAATGTGTCGATAGCCTCTGTTTCTGTGGTCTGATAAGATCCGACAGGCAGTTTACTCCCTTTCTTATGAATTCCTGAGTTTAGATCTTTATGCAGTAGAAATTCAACCTTTTCTTTAGCAATCCATCCCTTCTTTATTCCGTAGTTGATAATAAATACACCACCAAAGCTGCAGAGTATAAAACCAAGAGCAGCAAAAGTAAGGCCCACACTTCCGGCTCCTTCTACTCCGAAGGCAGTCCAGCTTTGTCCTATTGAATACGCCTGTCCCGGCCCCTGGGAAAACCCAAGTGGTAAAAGATACCCAAAACTGTGGTAAAGATCCGGCATTATGGTCTGTATAAAAAAGAAAGTCAGCATTAGGCCAATAAACCCCTGGATACCAAACTGAAAAAGAACAGACAGAGTTGTTCCAAAAATTCTGCCTTTTGCGACCTTTTTTTTCGGTGGTGCTTTAAGAGCCAGAGCAACAAAAGATAAGCTTAGCAGGTGGTATGCCATTTCTCCCAGATTTACAGAGGACAGTCCAAGTTTAGGAAGAACAAAATTATATAGCGGAAGGAGAATAAAACCTGCGAGTAGGGAATTGGGAATAAGATACCGTTGGAAAAAATGTATTTTTGATCTTATCCATGTTGCCAGGATTAATCCTGCAGAAATAATTCCCAGGTTTATGAACATTGTCCATTGAATACTCACAAAATACCCCTTTTACTATATGATAATTCTGATATAATTATTACAGGTTTTTTAGATTATTTGCAACTGTGTGACATTACCGGGGTTTAAAATGAGTCAAAAGAAAAGAAGTATTACCACTAACAGATGGTTTTATAGTATATTACAGAAAATTTTACGATTATGGTTTGAAAAACAATTTAATCTGGAAGCAGATATTCCGGAAGAAGTGAGGAATCTTAAACCACCATTTCTTGTTCTTCCAAATCACCAGGGATTCTGGGACCCTTTCATGGCTGCAGTTTTTTTTAAATATCCTGTTCATTACATTACATCCGATGCAGTTTTCAGGTCTCCTTTATTCAGCTTTCTTCTTAAATTGCTTGGAGGAATTCCAAAAACTAAAGCCCAGTCTGATATTGATGCATTAAAAAATATAATTCAAATAAAAGAAAGAGGGGACGTTATAGGAATATTCCCTGAAGGTAGAAGAACCTGGGATGGTACTACTCTTCCACTGGTATATTCAACATCCAAACTTATACGCATGCTAAAAGTTCCGGTTGTTACTGTTTTATTTAAGGGAGGCTTTTTTAGCCAACCCAGGTGGGGATTTCATATTCAGAAAGGAAGAGTTCTTGCGGAATATAAAATACTTTTTCCTGGTAATGAAGTTAAGTCCATGAAAATTAAAGATATACATGACAAACTGGCTGAAGCATTGAGTTTTGATGAGATAAACTACCAAAAAAAAGCTGCTATATCCTATAAGGGCAAAAAATCTGCAGAATATCTGGAGCAGGTTCTATATACATGTCCATCCTGTGAAACAATTGGAACTATGTTTTCAAAAGGAAATACTTTTACATGCAAAAAATGTGGATATAAATTGGAATATAACCTCTTGAGAAATTTTGTAAGTACTAAAAATAACGTTGTTTATAATAATATACGTGATTGGAATACATGGCAGCATTCTAATTTATTTAGATACCTTAATAATACTAAAAATACTGGGGACATAATATTAACTGATGGAAATTTAATTTTTTATACTGGCTATAAAAGTAAAAGACCTGGATATTTGACTAAGGGCTCATTAAGTCTTACATTAGAAAATTCAGAATATTTCTTACAAATAAAGAATGTAAAAGGCAATGAAATAAAATCCTTTAATATACTAAGCCTGTCAGGTTTAAACATTCAAAATAAAGAAAGGCTTGAGTTTTACCATAACGGAGTTATGTATACAATGAAGGGTAGGTTAAAACGATTCAGTGCCTATAAATGGCTGAATGCTTTGGAATATCTCTTACAGGATAAAACTTCACAATTTCAGGCTGAATAATAGGGGAATATATGCAGGAGTCTATACTTTTATTTTTTCAAAATATCGGGACACCTCTTCTTGATCATCTCTTCGAGCTGATTACTATGCTGGGAGAGAAGAATGTTCTAATAGTTGTTATTACCTGGATGTTCTGGAATGTTAATAAAAAGAAAGGGTTTATTCTTAGTTATACTCTTATGTTTTCACTGCTTATAAATTCTGCAGTAAAAATATCTTTTCACAGACCAAGACCTTTTCAGGTGCTGTCAGGAATTACAGGTAAAAGGGTAGAGACTGCAACAGGCTATTCTTTTCCCAGTGGTCACACCCAGGGTGCTTCTACCTTTTATCCCACCCTTGCTCTTTTGTTTAAAAAATGGTGGTTTTATGTTGTAGCAGTTTTAATTTCTATGTTAATAGCACTATCCAGGGTTTATCTGGGTGTTCACTGGCCTGTTGATGTTATTGCAGCTTTTATTATTGGAATACTGCTTTCAATAATTTTGTACAATATTCTGAATGCTGCTTTTAATAATATCAAATTTCGTAATAATTTTATTATTTATTCATCAGCAGGAGCTGTATTTCTACTTTTGATTTTTGTATTTATAAACAAATATTTCTTTGACGGTCTGCTTGTTTTAACTGACTTATATAAAACTGTCGGAGTGTTTTCCGGTGCTTCTCTGGGATTTCTTTTTGAAGAAAAATATAGTCCTTTTTCGGTAAGTGGAAGTTATCTTAAAAAAGCCTTACGATTTTTAACTGGTCTTGTTTTAACACTGGCACTTCTTTCGGGTCTTAAGCTCATATTCCCGACTACAGATGTATTCAGTTTTTTACGCTATGGTATGGTTGGGATGTGGATTACATGGTTGTATCCGTTGATTGGTAAGCGAATAGGTTTGTTTTCCTAGGATTGGGCACGAAAACCGTGTCCTTATATGTATTCATTGATAACTTCTATTCCATTTTCAAACAGGTATTTTGTTGTTTTGCTGCAGACAGGAGCATTTGTAACAAGGGATACTTTTGCCTTTGGAGATGCTGCTTGTATCTGTTTGGCCGTTTCCAGTATCTTTTTCCCATCTTTCATAATAATTCTGCTTTTTCTGTTTTTAACAATGGCAATATGATTATGTTCTATTTCTATCAAAACTGTTCTGCTGTTAAGATTATATTTAGA
>JALTGJ010000249.1 GCA_027077185.1 Spirochaetales bacterium
TTTTGATTTATTAACAGACCAGGCTCTGATACTAATTCCTGAATGGAGATTTGTTTATATATTTTATTGGAAAGATTACTGGTAACTGCCAGCATTTTTGTATTATTTACTTCTATTATAGCAGAACCAGTTCCTGTACTTATAGTTTTAATATCCAACACAATCCTCCACTACAAAAGAACAGTATAATAAAATAGTATGTTTGAAAAGGATGTATGTGAATTAAATTATTTATTATAGTGGGGATGGGGTAATTATAGTAGGGATGGGTTTAAAACCCCTCCCTACAACGGCGTGAATTACAATAAAACTATAACTATATACCCAGATAGGCCTTTTTAACTGCATCATTCTCACGTAAATTTTTAGCTGTATCACTCATTGTAACTCTTCCTGTTTCCATAACATAACCTCTGTCGGCAAGTTTAAGAGCCAGGTTTGCGTTTTGTTCAACAAGGAATATAGTAGTCTTTTGTTCATTATTAATTTTCTTAATAATATTCATAATTTGCTGTACAATAATTGGAGCTAGTCCCAGGGATGGTTCATCCAGTAAAAGGAGTTTTGGTTTTGCCATTAATGCTCTGGAGATAGCAAGCATTTGCTGTTCTCCACCACTTAAAGTTCCCCCTGCCTGGTTCCTTCTTTCTTTAAGTAAGGGAAACAAGCTGTATACGTAGTCGATATCTCTTTTAATTTCTTCTTTATTATTTCTTAGAAAGGCTCCCATATCCAGATTCTCAGCAACAGAAAGGTAGGGGAAAATCCTTCTTCCTTCAGGCACCTGTATTATCCCCAGCTGTACAATTTTGTCAGGATCCATGTGTGTAATATCCTGACCTTCAAAAATTATTTTTCCATGTCTGGCCTGTTCAACTCCGGATATGGACATAAGAGTTGTCGATTTACCCGCTCCGTTTGCCCCAATAAGAGTTATTATTTCACCTTCTTTAATTTCTATGGAAACATCATGTAATGCCTGGATGTTTCCATAAAACGTTTGTATTCCTTCAACTTTAAGCATCGCTGTCATCCCCCAGATAAGCCTTAATTACTTCAGGATTATTTTTAATTTCATCAGGAGAGCCCTGAGCTATTAGTTTACCATAATCTACAACAAAAATTTTCTCGGAGATGCTCATTACCAGACTCATATCATGCTCGATAAGAAGAATAGAAATCTGTTTTGAATCCCGAATGTTTATTATCATTTCATCAAGTTCTTTTGTTTCATGTGGGTTCATACCGGCTGCTGGTTCATCCAGTAACAGGAGAGCCGGTTCTGTAGCCATAGCTCTTGCTATCTCCAGTCTTCTTTGCGCACCGTAAGGGAGATTTTTTGCCAGGTCATTAACAAACTTATCCAGACCAACCTCAACAAGAATCTCATAACTATCCTGAATTACTTTTTTCTCCTCTTCTACAGTGGCCTTTGTTCTTAAGACTGCGCCAAGTAATCCGGCTTTAAGCTTGCTGTGCCTCCCAATCATAACATTTTCCAGTACAGTCATATTTTGAAACAGACGAATATTCTGGAAGGTTCTGGCAAGGCCTTTTTCTGTTACTTTATTTGGCTTAAGTCCATTAATCCGCTGCTGATTTTTCCCTTTGGTAGAAATAAGCACATCTCCACTGCTTGGGGTATAAACGCCGGTTACACAGTTGAAGAAAGTTGTTTTACCTGCTCCGTTAGGTCCAATCAATGCTACTATCTCTCTGGGGTTAACTTTAAAGTTTATATTATCAACAGCTGTCAGACCACCAAACTGCATGGTAAGATTTTTTGTCTCAAGTATCGGTGTCATTATTCAGCCCCTTTTACATCAGTGCCTGCTGCTGTTTCAGTCGGCTCAAACTTATATTTTTTCCTGATATTATTTATAATTCCACCTGGTCTGAAAACCATCATTATTACAAGTATGGCACCAAACATCAGCATTCTGTATTCTGAAAAGGCTCTCAGGTATTCCGGTAAAAGAATAAGAATAAGTGCTCCTACTACAACACCAACTATAGAACCCATACCACCAATAACAACAACACAAAGTATCATTACAGATTCCCACAGTGTAAAACTTGCTGGGTTAATAAAGGTTGTTTTTGCAGCAAAAATTACTCCTACCATACCAGCCCAGAAAGCACCTATAGCAAAGGTTGTAATTTTTGACTTAGTAATATCTATACCCATGGATTCACTGGCAATTTCGTCTTCTCTCATTGCAATCCATGCCCGTCCTATTCGGGAGTTTTCAAGTCGCCGAACAACAAATATGGTAAAAACAACCATCGCAATCATTATAAAATAGATATAGATAGTTGCTGTCTGAAGTTTCATTGTCATTCCAAAAAAGCTGGGCCTTGGAATTTGCGATATTCCACTGGGTCCGAAAGAAAGGCCATTCCAGTTTTCCAGAACAATTCTAATTACCTCTCCAAATCCCAGTGTAACAATAGCAAGGTAATCACCCCGGAGTCTAAGTACAGGGATGGCCAGTAGTATTCCCATAATAGTTGCAAGACCAGCACCTATTGGAAGACAAATCCAGAAGCTTAGGCCAAAGTGATAGTTAAGCAGGGCATAGGTATATGCACCAACAGCATAGAAAGCAGCATAACCCAGGTGAAGAAGTCCACCAAGACCTACTACGATGTTTAATCCAAGGCCAAGTACAATATACATTAAAGCTGTGGTCATTATACTTGTCTGGTACATTCCTGAAAAAAATGGAAAAGATACAATGAACAGGCTGATTGCAATTAAGGCAATAGGTTTTACCTTTGGGTTTGCGTTAGCCCATTCCATAATTCTCATTTGAAGAGATTTTTTACTGGAAAGAGGACTCTGCATATTTTTACGTTCCAGTAAATAACGCCAAAGGGTTGACATAATAAACGACCCAATACCCATTCCAACAAGGCTACCCCATCTCCAGAAAACAGTATTTTCAATTGTATTTACTTTAATAACCATTATAGGAAAGGTAAGAATCATAAACCAAAGGGACATAATAAGGGACTTTTTTATTTCTTTAAAGGTGAAGTATTTTAATATATCTGACATAATTAATTCCCTCTCTATACTTTCTTGTTTTCAGGTCTTCCGAGTATACCGGAAGGTCTGAAAATTAGGATAATTATAAGGAAAAGGAATGCAAATACATCCTCATAATCACTGGATATATAACCTGTACCAAAACTTTCTGTTAATCCCAGTACAAAACTTCCAAGAACAGCTCCGGGGATACTTCCAATTCCTCCTAATACTGCTGCAACAAAAGCTTTTATACCTGCAATAAAACCGATATAAAAGTTTAGCTGACCGATATGTGTACTTATAAGTACACCGCCAAGTGCAGCTGTGGATG
>JALTGJ010000250.1:0-1196 GCA_027077185.1 Spirochaetales bacterium
TTTGCCCTTTGGTAGTATTATATACCAAAAGGCCGGTTACCAGCAAGTTGGATACTCGCCTCTGTAGCAATAGGAGATTTTATGAATAGCAATACAGAAATAACAAAAGCACTTAAAGGCTGGTTTATTGTTCATTTTATTGTAGACACCATATTTGCAATACCTCTTTTTTTTGCACCGGTTTTCCTGCTGACTTTACTTAACTGGAAAAGTATAGACCCATTAATGGCACGAATGGTAGCTGCTGCACTCTTTGGCATTGGAATTGAATCATTATTATGCATAAAGCTGGGAAAGGATGCTTTTAAAGCAATGCTTAACCTAAAGATTATATGGTCTTTTGCCGCAATTACAGGATTTACAATTGGTCTTATTCAGGGACTTTTCGGGTACCCTGCAGTCGGAATCGGACTTTTACTAATTTTTGTCGCTTTCAATGTACTTTGGATATACTGGCGATTAAAGATTAGGGAATAAACTTGTACTTAATCCAATATTTCTCCATCCAGTAAATATTTTAATGCAGTTTTTTTAAGCAGTGTAATTTTTTTCCCTTCAATAGCAATAATTCCTGCATCCGACATTCTGGAAAATTCACGTGATAAGGATGGCCTTGCCACACCAAAAAAGTCAGCAAGATACTCCCGGGAGTATGGAATTGTTAAAATATTGCTCCCCTGCTTCTTATAAAGGCTAAGGAGATATCCTGCAATTTTCTGCTGAATTGAACGGAACTGGAACATTTTTATTTTATCTGCCAAAATGTTTACCTTATCCCCGAGATTACCAAGGAAGGTAAGCAGATACTCTCTGTTTGACTGCAAAATTGTTAAAACTGAGTCTTTAGAAATACTTAGAAGAGAACAGTCACTTTCTGCAATAATTGTAACTGGAAGAGTATTATCAGATGCAAATAAAATTCCAGGTGCTATAAGTGAAGATATGTTAAAATTTTCCAGTTTTACTCTTTTACCTGTGGAATTACTAATTTCTGAAGATACAGTACCTTCAAGAACCAGCAGCAGTTTACTATAGGCTTCACCCTGGAAATGAATAATACTGTCCTTTTTAAACTCTTTTCTTGAAACAAAGTTATCCTTAAAAAGTTTTTGCATTTCATCATCTGAAATCCCCCTAAATAGTTTAAAAGATTTAATTTCATCTAAGTCATGTTTTGTCAAAGTAATCTCCATTAC
>JALTGJ010000250.1:1206-3364 GCA_027077185.1 Spirochaetales bacterium
TACAGGCTGGTGTAATATGCCTTATTTTTAGAATTTAAAAAATTTTATAAAAATATCATGTTATGTAACCTTTGTTACATAAATATAACTAAAAAAGTATTAAATACAAAGTAACTTAAATTTACTTGAAGGAGAATGATAATGGGTATGTTTTGTTATCAATGCCAGGAGGCAGCTAAAAATACAGGATGCACAGTAAAGGGAGTCTGTGGTAAAAATGAAACAACTGCAGGTCTTCAGGATCTGCTAATTTATAATTTAAAAGGGATAGCTCTCTATGGAGAAAGACTATATAAAAAGGGAAATCTAAATAATACAACTGGCCGGTTTGTTGCAGAATCTCTTTTTGCCACTATTACCAATGCAAATTTTGACGACAGTAGGTTTATTAAACTTATAAATAAAGCTCAAACAATAAAGAAAGAACTGAAAAAATTAGTCAGTTTCCCGGGACCTCTGCATGAGTGTGCAACATGGTTCTCTGACAATGAAGATGATTACCTTTCAAAATCAGTCGAAGTGGGTGTTCTGGCTACGGAAAACGAAGATATTAGATCACTGCGGGAACTGATAATCTACGGCCTTAAAGGAATGGCAGCATATATAGAGCATGCGGCTGTATTGCAGCAGGAAGAAAATAAAATTTATGGTTTTATTATGGAGGCCCTTGCAGCAACAACAAAAGAGCTTAGTGTGGATGAACTTGTCCAGATGGTTCTAAAAACCGGAGAATATGCAGTAGATGCCATGGCACTTCTGGACAGAGCCAATACTGAAAGCTATGGTAACCCCGAAATAACTGAAGTTAATATCGGTGTAGGAAACAGACCCGGAATTCTAATTTCAGGCCATGATCTTAAAGATATGGAAGAACTACTGGAACAAAGTAAGGACTCAGGCATAGACATTTACACCCATAGTGAAATGCTGCCTGCAAACTACTACCCTGCTTTTAAAAAGTACAGTCATTTCTATGGGAATTATGGAAATGCCTGGTGGAAACAGGGCAAAGAGTTTGCATCGTTCAAGGGACCAATTTTAATGACTACAAACTGTATGATACCTGTAAAAGATTCATACAAAAATAGAATTTTTACAACAGGAATGACTGGCTTTCCAGGTGTACCACATATAACAGCCGGGAAAAATGGAAAAAAAGATTTTTCAGCTATTATTGAACTCGCAAAAAGATGCGAAGCTCCAGTTGAAATTGAAAAAGGAAGCATTATAGGAGGGTTTGCCCACAATCAGGTGTTCAGAATTGCAGATAAAGTAGTAGATGCAGTAAAATCAGGTGCAATAAAAAAGTTTGTTGTCATGGGTGGATGTGACGGCCGTCAGAATGGAAGAAACTATTATACCGAAATGGCAGAGCAAATGCCCAAAGATTCAGTAATTCTTACTGCTGGCTGTGCAAAATATAGATACAACAAACTAAATCTTGGTAATATAAACGGTATTCCAAGAGTTCTGGATGCAGGACAGTGTAACGATTCATATTCTCTTGTAATGATTGCACTTAAGCTTAAGGAGGAACTTGGAGTTGAAGATATTAATGATCTGCCAATATCATACGATATAGCATGGTATGAACAAAAAGCTGTTATAGTACTTCTTGCACTTTTATATCTGGGGGTTAAAGGAATAAGATTAGGGCCCACACTTCCGGCATTTTTATCACCAAACGTGGTAAAAGTTCTGGTCGAAAATTTTGATATAAAACCTATTGGAGATGTAAAATCAGATATTGAAGCAATATTTAATACTATTGCTGTATAAAAAATATTATCTGTCCCGATTCTAAATTAATTCTATATAGAACAGGACAGATATTTTAAAAAATAAACTGGAGTCCCCAGGCTGTAAGTACTGAGACTACGAAGGTTAATACAACATTTTTTCTGTACCATGAAATAAATGCTGCAACCGAAAGAACAAGGGTAGAAATCCAGTAGCTGCCCTGTATTCCGGAAAATCCTGCAGGTATAATCAATGAACCCAGAACTGCATAAGGGATGTATGCCAAAAACTGTTTAAATTTTTCGGGCAGTTTATCTGCCTTCAAAACAAGCAGAGGCAGCAGCCTGGGAATAAATGTCACTGCAGCCATTAGAAGAACAAGCATTGGTATATTAGTCATCAGAACTCTCCTGTTTTT
>JALTGJ010000251.1 GCA_027077185.1 Spirochaetales bacterium
CCCTTGTTATTCCCTGCCCTGGGCGTTGCAGTTTCTGAACTTGCAGGTTCTGTAAATATCGCTTTGGAAGGGATTATGCTGGTTTCTGCATTTTTTGGTGTTATTGTCAGTGCTTATACAGGAAGTCTTTTTCTTGCACTGATTGCGGGCCTTGCAGCAGGTGTTCTAATGGGTGGTCTCCTTGCATATTTCCATTTAAAAATGAAGGCTGATATTATTCTTGGTGCAATTGCTCTTAATATGTTTGCATCAGGTATAACTATTTTCCTTCTTTTTCTAATTACCGGAGATAAGGGTTCTACAAGTTCACTACAAAGCCTTGTATTTCCTGAGATAGATATTCCCATTTTAAAATCAATTCCAATTCTGGGTGATATTTTCAGCGGTCACAATATATTAACCTATGTGGCTCTACTGGCAATACCCTTCTTTTATGTATTGATGTATAAAACTCCTTTGGGTTTAAGAATTAGAGCTGTAGGACAAAATCCCAATGCAGCTGAATCTGTTGGAATTAATGTCAATAAAATTCAACTCTATGCACTTATGCTTTCCGGTCTCTTTGGGGCACTTGGAGGTTTGTATCTTTCCATGGGCTATGTATCCTGGTTTTCCAGAGATATGACAGCAGGCAGAGGATTTATTGCAATTGCAGCAGCTACCCTTGGAGGAAACTTACCAGTGGGAATCCTTCTATCCTCTTTACTATTTGGATTTGTAAACTCATTTGCTATATATATAGCTTCGTTAAATGTACCATCAGAACTAATTCAAATGATACCCTACCTTGTTACCCTGATTGCTCTTGCAGTATTTGCTATTCGGGCACAAAGGGTAAAAACTAAAGTTGGTGAAATACAGGATCATTTTGATGAAGATGCAATAAAAGCAGTGGTAAAGGATATAAAAAAGGTCGAGGGTAAATCGTGACAAGAATTATTATTGACTGCGATCCCGGACATGATGATATGATGGCTATTATGCTGGCTTCTGCCTCAGATCAAATTGATCTTTTGGGTGTAACAACCGTTGCCGGAAACCAGACAGGGGATAAAACCTTTGAAAATGCACTGCGTGTTTTAACACTTATCAATGAGGAGCTTCCAGTTGCCAGAGGTGCAGATAAACCCCTGTTAAGGGAGCTGGTTACAGCTCCCCAATTTCATGGCCAAAGCGGCCTTGATGGGGCAGAATTACCTGAACCCAATATAAAAGCTCTGGATATTGATGCTGTCGATTTTATAATTAATATGCTGGAAGAAAGTCTTGAAAAAATAGTACTTGTACCAACGGGTCCACTAACTAATATTGCTATGCTGCTGCTTAAAAGACCTGAAATTAAAAATAAAATAGAACGAATAGTCTTAATGGGTGGAGGAATGCATGATTCCAATGTAACTCCAGCTGCAGAATTTAATATATATGTTGATCCGGAGGCAGCTAAAATTGTATTTGAATCCGGTATACCCATTACTATGGTCGGCCTTGATGTTACAAATAAAGCTCTAATGTCCTTTGATGAAATAGAAGGGATTATTGCTGATAATGGTTTAATTTCATCGAAAGTGGGACCCTTGCTTAAGTTTTTTGCCAATGCGAATAAAAAGATATTCGGTTTAAACGGTGCTCCCATTCATGATGCTCTTGCAGTTGCTGCTGTTATTGACCCCACTGTTATACAAACAAAGTTTCTTAATGTTGCAGTAGATACTACCAGTGATTTATCCAGAGGAGCCACACTGGTTGACATATATGGGGCAACAAACAGAACCCCCAATGCCGATGTTGCACTGGAAGTGGATACACCTAAGTTTGTTGGATTTATGCTGGATTCCATAAAAACACTGGATAAAAAATTCGCATGATTATTAAAAATATTTCGATACTTTCTTTTAGCAGGCTCACTGTTCAGAAAAATATGAACATATTAATAAATGAAGGTAGAATACAGAATATTTCCACTTCAGTTTCTGACTTTACCTCAAAATCCACAGATAAAACAATTATCGACGGCACTGGAAAATATATAATTCCGGGTCTTGTAAATGCTCATGCACATACTGCTATGACTCTTCTTAGGGGGGTAGCAGAAGATGTTAACGTAAACGATTGGTTTAATAAACATGTATGGGTATATGAACAAAGTTTAACGCCTGAAGATGTATACATTGGAACTCAGATTGGAGCAGCGGAAATGCTTCTCTCAGGTGTTACAGCTGTCGCAGATCATTACTTTGCCATGGGCAGAGCATTTGATGCATACATAAAGTCCGGTATGCGTGCAAATCTTGCCTGGGCTGTTTTTGGCACAGGCCCTGATGCTGAGAAACAATTTGAAACAGCTATGGATTTTACAAGAAATTATTCTGACAAACATTCCAGAATACAGATTTCCCTTGGCCCCCACTCACCATATATCTGCCCTGAAGATTTTCTTAGAAAGGTGTCTATAGAATCTGACAAACTTTCACTTCCCATGCATATTCATGTTTCGGAAACTGAAGAACAGGTGACTCAATCTTTAAAGAATACAGGGATGACTCCAGTAGAGATTCTGGATAAAACCGGTGTTCTTAGAGAAGGAACCATACTGGCACATGCTTACTGGGCTACAGACAAGGATCTTGAGCTGATTAAAAAAAGAGGTTCAGGAATTGCCCATTGTGCAAAAACCTATATGAAGTTCGGAGATATAAACGATTTTCTACCCAGGGCACTTAAGGCAGGAGTTAATATTGCTCTTGGGAGCGATGGGCTTGCTTCCAATAATACAGTTAATATCTTTGAGACTGCCAGGGATGCTGCTCTATTAGCAAAATGTGCAGCTAAAAATCCTGAAACAGGAACAATAGCAGACATTCTTCCTGTAATGAATGCAGGGGACGTTATTGGATTAAAGGGATATGGGGAAGTTGAAGCAGGTGCTCTTGCAGATCTTGTAATAATTGATCCATCAACACCCAATATGATGCCGGGAAATAATATCTTTGCAGATATACTTTATTCACTAAACAACAGAAATGTTGATACAGTTATTATTGATGGAAAGATTGTTGTTGAAAACGGAAAACTTCTAACTATAGATGTAGAAGAGTTACATGCCGAAGCAGCAGAAATATCAAAACGACTGCTTGCAACTGTAGCTGATAAACCAATGCAGAACTATTAATTTTGGTAACAGAACAGTAGAATAGTTATATGGCACATACATATGAAAATATTAATTCTCTATGCTTTTAGTACGAAATATCAAGAAAAGATAATCACAATTGTTTATCTGGTTCTATTATCCTTTTCCCGACAATGAATTGCAGTCTGTTTTAGAACGTCCCTCCTGAACTAAAACTACAATAAGACATTC
>JALTGJ010000252.1 GCA_027077185.1 Spirochaetales bacterium
GATGGTTGCTCCAGACCGGGAACAGGCCCGCCGAAGGTACCATGATCCATTGCTACTACAAATGATTTGCCGTCTTTGGCCAGTATTTTATTTAATCGTCTTGTTTTTCCCATTTTTTCTCCAATATCATTATGACAGCACTGCTATCAAGTTTATTTATATTTAAATAGCTTATCCTTTCAATGCTCCTTCCATCATTGCCCTGAAAAAAGTTTTCCTGCCCAGAATAAAAACTATTAGTATAGGAAGGAGAACAATTATACTTGCTGCAGACAGAGCATGATACGCAACCTCAAAGGAAGTTTGGAAATCATACAAACCAACCATAGCCGTTCTTGCACTATTTGCAGACAGCAGAGTAACTGCAAATAAGAATTCATTCCATGTGTAAACCAGTATAAGTAGAAATGCCACAAACAGTCCTGGTAACGATAATGGTATCAAAACATGCCAGAGCACCTGTATCGAATTACAACCATCAATTTTTGCTGCTTCTTCCAGATCAATTGGAATTGCATCAAAGAAATTTTTTAAAATAAGCAGACCGAAAGGTAGTTCAAACCCAACATAAACCAGGACCATAATCAGGTGGGTACTCAATATGCCCATTTGACTCCCCAGACGATAGTAGGAAACAAGATTTGTAACTCCTGGTATCATCATTAAACCTAAAATTCCCAATTGGAGAGCTCTGCTGCCTTTAAATTTAAATCTTGAAAAACCATAAGCTGCAAATGCGGCAAATATTACAGTTATTATTGTAGAAGCAAAGGCATTTATTGCAGAATTAGGCATATAAATTGGTATTAGATCGCTCTGAAATACCTTAAGATATCCTTCCAGAGTCCATTCCGGAGGGAAAAACCTTGGTGGCAAAATCATAACGTCAGTTTTTGTCTTAAAAGATGTCATAAGGGAAAGTGCTACCGGAAATATCATTATAAGACTAAAAAAAATAAGCAAACCATGAGTAACAAATTCATCACGAATTATCTGTGCTTTTGATCTAATTAACATATTTAACCTCGTACCTAGGAGTCCTTAAGAAGTTTTATATAAAGTACTCCAAGGGTAATATTTATAAGAAACATAAAAACTGAAAGAGCAGCGGCATCACCAAAGCGTCCAAACTGCCATGCTGTTCTATATAGAAAAACAGCTTCGGTCATGGTAGAAGCACCTGGACCACCCTGGGTTGTTGCAAGAATAAGTCCAAGAGCATTAATCCCTCTTATTGTTGTCATTATTGATGCAAGCAGAACTGTCGGCCTTATTATTACCCAGGTTATTTTCCAGAACATCTCACTCCTGGTCGCCCCGTCAAGAGCTGCCGATTCATAGAGTTCTTTGGGAACAGTCTGTAATGCACCCAGAAATAATAGAGCAGTAAAAGCAAGCTGTTTCCAAACAGAAGCTGCAATAACTACAGCCATAGCCCCCCAGGGCCTGGAAAGTATGGAGACATTATTAATAAACGGGTTAAGAAAAGATTGCACTAATCCGAATGACTGTTGAAACATCCATCTCCACATGGTACCGCCAACTACTTCAGACAGAACCATAGGAACAAATATAATAGTCATATAAATTGCAGTAAATTTGCTGCAGCGGTTTAAAAGCAGGGCAAGTATGATTCCTATTCCTACGCATGCAAAAAGAAATGCAAAAGTAAATATACCTGTCCTTCCCAGAGCTTCATAAAAATCAGAATTATGAAGAAGTCTTATAAAATTTCTTACTCCGACAAATGTGTATTTTCCGCCCTTTATTCTTCCAAAACTTAGGTACCAGGAATAGATAGCCGGGTAAACCTGAATAATCAGTAGAAAAAGTATAGTTGGACTGATAAGCCATAAGAAATTTTTTTTATTCATAAAGGTGCTTGATACCTTCATACTAGCTCCTGATTATTGTTTTAAAAAAGGGCTGAAAAAATCTTCCAGCCCTGTAAATGTATAAACTATTGTGCGTTAATTTCATCCTGTGCTTTTTTAAGTGCCGGCATTATTTCCATACCAGGATTGTGGACCAGTTTGGTTGAAACATCAGCAAATTTAATTGTTGCTTCATCATAGTTAGCCATTGGTTCCATTGGTTCAGCATACTTTGACATAAATTCTACAACCTTACTCCAATATACACTATCAGCATATCTTGGATCATTTTTCCCTTCAATAATAGAAGGAACACCACCCCAGGCATATGCAACATCGGTGTTTACCCTGGTCTGCATCATGAAATCTATATATGCCTGAGCACCCTTTACATTTTTGGCTCCAACTGGAATTGCCCATAAAATACCATCTAAAGGTGTTACAGGATTACTTCCTGGAGCTGAAATCTGGGGAGAAAGAACCATATCGCCACCTTTTATGGCTTCTTCAACTGATGCTGATTTATTATCGTAAGTAATTCCGGATGGAGCTTTTAAAGGATTCAGCCAGACATAAGACCACGATCCTGCATTAAATGCACCAACATCACCATTTGCAAAAGGGATTTCATCATCAAATCCCGGAGAAAGGATAACTTCCGGAGCATATCCTTTCTGGATCAGCTCCCTGGTATATTCGATAGCTTTTACAGTAGCTTCGTTTGCCCATGATATTTTTCCGTTTGAATCAGCAAAATGACCACCAAAGGTACGAATTAGCGGCCACCACCAAACCTGTACTCCCTGTTGCTCAGAAGCTTTTCCTGTTATGGTAAACATACCTTTAGCTTTTAAAAGTGGTCCTGCTGCAAGAACATCTGCTGTAGTTTTTGGAGGCCCATCAGGAAATGCAGCTGTGTATGAATATGTCAGAGTTGATCTGGTATTAAAAGTTACTGCATAAATTTTACCATCAGGTCCACGGCCGCTATCCAGGGCAGCTTTACTAATTTTATCATACCATGGAGATGCTTCAACATATTTGGTTATATCCATTAAAGTACCATTATCAACATGAAAACCAAGTTTGGATACTTTTAACTGTACAACATCAGGAACATCACCACCGGCCTGCACGGCAAGATTTACTTTGGCACTAATTTCTTTGTAGGGAGTAGTAGCAATAATAAGCTCTGTTCCTATTGCTTCCTCAATTCCTTCAACAGCCTTGGCAAAATTCTTATCCAGATTGGTCTGGGGGGCTTTTATATTTACCTCACTCCAGACAGTTACCGGTCCCATCTCTTTGGGTTCTTCAGCTTTACCTGCTGCAAATAAAAATGCCGGCATTAATAGTAAAACTACAAGTACCAATAATACATAATTCTTCTTCATCTGATCTCCTCCTGAAAATATTTAGAAAATTCAAGCTAACACATATAGATGTATATACAACTTTATGATAAAATACTCAAATTGTCAAGAAT
>JALTGJ010000253.1 GCA_027077185.1 Spirochaetales bacterium
TTATTGTAGTATTTAAGGTATTGATATATCAGGCCATTTGCAAACAAATCTTTTGCAATTCCCGGACTGTTTTCAAGTTTTTTATCCATATCCAAAGCCTTCTGAATATATAGAAGTGCTTCGGAATAGTTAGTTTTTTTTGAAAATATGGAAGCAAGGGTATAGTTGTTGGATGCTGTCTCCTTATATTTATCAAGACCCTTATTAATATTCAGTGCTCTGTTTACAAAAGCAGCAGCCTTTTCCAGGTTTCCCTTTCTTTTGTAAATAATACCGATATTATGTAAAATTAAGGCCGCTGTTTCGTTCTTTTCAGTCTTATCAATCATGTTTAAAGCATCTGTAAAATTTTTCATAGCAGCATCGTATTTTTTCTCTGACAGCAGAAGTTCACCCAGATTATTTAAACTTTGAGCAATAATATCCTTATCATTCAAAAAAACTGCAATTTTCTGAGATTTTGTATAGTAGATTCGTGATGACTCAATATCACCAGAGGCAAAGTAAGTTTTACCTATAGAATTATATGAGGCAATTATTCCCTTCTCATTATCTATGGAAATATTTATTTTTAATGATAAAAAAAAGAAATCCAGGGCTTTTTTATAATCTGAATCAGCAAAAAACTTTGTTCCCAACTGGGCATATTCTGCAGCTTTGTTATGTTTTTCATTTACTAACTGCAAATCAACATTTTTTACAGAAGAACATGATCCCAGAACCAGTAATAGAATTATAAGCGGAGCGAAATATTTTATCATTAGAAGTCCTCTTCCTCATGACTCATAAATGTTGTTGGCTGATCGGTAACTGATGTAATTCCACCTCTTAGCAGAGGATTGTTTGACAGTCCTTCAAGAACATCCTTACTCTTTGAAATGGCTTCACGACTTCCCTCGAGCAGACTGGATATCTGAGGTTGTGTATCGTTAATATACTTAACAAAGGCTGACAGTTCTTCTGTTGTCTTAGCTGCTTCCTCTATAATGGTATTAAGTTTATTATATAAAACATCATCATCATTTAAAAGTGTTGCAATGGAACCCTTTGGATCCAATAGATGGGTAACCAGACCTTTTGTTTCAGTCAGTCCTGAACTTGTAATCTCCAAATTGGAAGTAATCCCTGTTGTATTTGTCAGAATATCATTTACAGATATCATTGCATTGCTTACAGTTTTATTCAGCATTGAAACCATTTCTGCAACTTCTTTAATTATATCGCTTACTGGTCCTTTTGCAGTTCCATTTATGTTGGATTTTGTAACTAACAGCAGTTCATTCAAAGAATCCATGGTGGAATTGGTAGATCTTAGCAGCGGGCTTATCTGATTAATTATGTTTACTATAGTATCATCCTCTGGAGGTTTGTTTACAAGTCCTTTTGCTATCAGATCCTGACCTTCTTTGAAATCCGTAGATGGTATAAAGCTTAGTTCCGGAATTATATCTACAGCTTTCCCTGGAAGAAACAGCATCCCTCCACCGCCAATTCCAATTGGACTTAATGATAATTTTAAAACAGAATTTTTTCTTATTTTCTCTATATAGGTATCAAAAATATGGAAGTTTATTGCAACATTGTTATCTTCAAGTAATTTAATTTTATCTACAGTTCCTATCTGAAAACCCTTTAATTTTATCGGCATACCTACACTAAGACCATTACCGGATTTAAAACTGCTTGTATACTTGTAATCCTTGGCAAACCATCTCTGATTAATTCCCATCATAACCAGGATTAGAACCACAGATACCAAAGCAATAATAATAAATAGTCCGACTATCTGATCGGCAAAACGTATTTGAAACTTCATATTATTACAATTCTATTTCAATTACTTACTTTGTGTCAAACCCAAAGTCTGGAATTCAGACTTTCCAGCACTAATAATAAAAATAAACTGAATTTGATAAAAGAGAATTACTTGTAAATTCCTTTAGAGGCTATTTCGATGTCTATTGAATTGGCTTGTTTCGCCAGTTCTACTGCCCCTGTATTAGATAAGCACTACACCTTTCTGGCTGTTCCTATATTTTCTTTTCTCTTCCTCTATCTTATTACAATATAACGAGTTAGTCAATATATATTTTCTTTACTTTCTTTTAATTTCATTTAACAGGAGTACTATGCCACCCTTTTCCATCAGTTTCTGCTCACACTATTGCTTTTTGTAATATTTTTGTAACCCTATTATAAAGCACTTAGAGCCCCTCCAAACTTAAAATAATCCCTTCTGTTCATACCACAATATTCATAACTGTCTGATTTATTTCTATTCAATTTTTTAATAATTTATATTATATCCATTCTGTGTTATATTCTCTATATAACTTGTTTCAGGAGCATAATCATTGATATATGATCATACCATATCACCAGAGAAAAAAATTGTTCATATCGTCGCAGAAGGGAATTATAGTATCAAGAACATTAAACAACTTGTAACGATTGTAACCAATGATGAAAGATATAGGCCAGATTTTAATACAATAGTGGATATTCGGAAAGCTAAATATACACCCGTGATTAGTGAAATTATGGAAATTTCAGATTTCATTCTCACAATGAAAAACTCCTTTAAAGCTAAGGTTGCTCTTATAGTCAACGGAGAATTACTCTACAACTTGTTTAAACTATCCGCCAATCGTTCAAAAAAGAATGGAATCAAATTCGACATCTTTATTGACATAGAAAAAGCAAAGAATTGGATAGCTGAACCATAGCAAACTCACCCTGTGGTCCAGTTTCCACACCGTAACCGCCGCCTCCGGCTCAGTCCCCCCGCAAAGACAGCACCAAATAACACCCCAGACAAACACCCTCAAGCATAACAGCCACAATCTTCCGAAACAAAAACCCAAAAACCATAACGCTGCCCTTGCTCCCTCCCTTCACCTCTCAACCAACTCCCCGCCTGGTCGTTCGTCCCTCACTGCTCGGCTATGCGTCCTCACCTGGGCATTCATAGTCTGACCATCCCGGAATACAAGCAATTCATCCTGTGCCACCGGCTATAAAGCCCAAAACCGTCCGGCCTGGTCGGGACTTCGTTCCTGCTCGGCTATGCATCCATAGGAAAGCCGTTCGACAGCTTCAACCAAAAGAATTTGAAGCCAGATCCCAGGATTCAAGTACGGCAGCACAGGGGGGAGTTTAGTTTAAGTTCTATTCATTAAGGTAAAGAATAGAAGTATATAATAAAGAGTAATATTAGAGGAAAAGATAAAGACTATGTTTATGAACCATTCTTTGAGCTTTTTGAACGGATCATTGTCTTCTGGTTAGGGGGTATTGGGGGAAAGCTCCGCCAGACCTGTTGTTTTGGTGCAGTATCCGTGAATAGTGGTGGTAAAAACA
>JALTGJ010000254.1 GCA_027077185.1 Spirochaetales bacterium
ACGTATTATCAATCCAAATCCGCTTTTTGTAGTTTCTCTAAGTTTAATTTCAAGAGGATCCCCGTCTATGAGGGGTGCTTCGTCTTTAACAGGATAGCCAAGTTTTATTAATTCAAGTTTAATAGTACCCCGGTCTACAAGATTAATATAAAATCCATCTTTTATGGGAATAAGATATTTTTTTAGTTTTTCTATTGAAGATAATTCAGCCAGTATCATCTTATCTTTTATAGCTAAAAATAGTCTGTTAGGGTTTTCTGTTTCACTTAGTACAAGTTTTCCAAATCTTGAAATAATATCATTTATACTGAATATGATATTATCAGGTATTTCAAAACGACTCCATTTTTCTAAATTTTCCAAAATTTGGTCGGCTTTTAATCCTGCAGAGGCAGCATTCCATAAAGATAATGGAGAAATTCTGTATGTATGTATATGTTCAGGTGATTTTTCCAATTCAGCAAAGGGGGCTATATCGTTTCTAGCCGCAGAAAAGTTGTTATTATGGACGTCTAACAGCAGTGTGCTGTCACTTTGAATTATCAAGGGTCTGTCAGAATTTCCTGTTTTCATAGCGGATTATAATATCGTAAAGATAAAAAAAATACAATACTGATAAAGGCTATAAAATTTAAGCCACTGACAATGATTGAAATTATTTTATCGATTAAAAAACTTCTTTGCATAACGGTTATTGATGAGTACAATGTCTTTATGAATAATATTGTAATAGTTGGATCGGTTGCTGATAATCCTATTGCTGAGGATATTGCACACTATATGGGGCAGCAGGATGATTATCAGGATCTTATTTCCCTAAAGAGCTTTCTAAATACTGAATTTTGCCCTCGTTTTATGACAACTGCAAGAAACAGGGGCGATGTAGGAAATAATTTGAGAGGCAAAACAATTATTCTGGTAAGTACTAACCAGGGTATTCATTCACGAAACAGTCTTGGAATGAGAAATTTTCTAATTGCAAGGGCAGCAAAGGATAATGGTGCAGAAAAGGTTATTCTTGTGGAACCGGATCTTTATTACAGTGCCCAGGACCGGGGACCCAGAAAAGAACATGGGTTTACAGGAACTAAACGATCAAAGCACGATTTTGAAAAATTTGACGGTCAGCCTTTTTCTGCCCGCCTATATGCAGATCTTTTAAAAGTTGCAGGAGTTGATGAAATTTTTACTATTCATAATCATTCAAACTCTGTTCAAAATATATTTATGGATAGGTTTTCCGGTAAATTTCATAATCTTAAGCCCTATGATTTGTATTCCAGCTATATTCGGGATACAGATGTCGTAAATGATAGAAATTTAGTTCTTTGTGCTCCGGATAAAGGTGCCCTGGAATTTACCAGGAAAGTTCAGCATTCATTGGGTGGAAAGAATATTCCCATTATTATAATGGATAAACAACGAATAGGTGAGAGAAATGTTAGAATAAGAGTTTCTGAAGATTCAGAAATTGGTCTTTCGGATATTGTCGGAAAGGATATTGTGGTAGTTGATGATATGGTACGTTCTGGAGGTACAATTGTTGAAACCTGTCACAGCCTGAGGTCTGCCAGTCCAAACAAAATTGTCTTTTTTGTAACTCACTTTTATTCCAGCAGAGAATGCCGTGTAAATTTAAATGACAGGGTTTTAGATGAAATTATAACAACAACAACTATTCCTTCTATATTAAACAGAGATGTACAGGGAAGATTGCGGCACAAGATGGTTGTTCTGCTTATTTCGAGATGGATTAGTAATTATCTTTTAAAGTTATTGGATAAAAGCTCACCAGGGCTTAAACCCCCTCTGTATTCAGAGGATATGTCTGCTAAAAATCCAAGATGGATAGGCAAAATGGGACCGTTATTTTCTGATTCGTAATTATGCCATCAGTGCTGCCTGTCTTTTGTACATATCAATTATTACAAGGGCAGCCATTGATTCAACTACCGGAACAATTCTTGGACATATGCATGGATCATGCCTGCCTTCTGTTTGTATTGGCTGCTCCTCACCTTTAATATTTATGGTTTTCTGTTCCTTGCTTATGGACGATGTCGGTTTTACTGCAATTCGAAAAATAATGTCTTCTCCATTGCTTATTCCCCCAATAATACCTCCGGCATTATTAGATTTAAAACCATTTTTATCCATGCTGTCATTGTGTTCACTTCCTTTCATATCTGCACATTTAAAACCGGAACCAAATTCAACTGCTTTAACTGCCCCAAGTGAAACCATGGCTTTTGCAAGTTCAGCATCAATTTTATCAAAAACAGGTTCTCCAATTCCTGGTTTTACACCTGTAATCAGGCATTCAACAATACCACCAACACTGTCTCCTTCGTCTGCAAGGGCAATAATTCTTTGTTCCATTTTTTCTGCAGCACTGCTGTCACATGCACGGAGATTATTTTTTTCAATCACGGAAAGATCTCTTTTTTCACAGTTTATACCGGCAGCTCTTATAGTATAAGCAGTAATGTTTACACCTTTGGAATTTAAAATTTTTAATGCCACAGCTCCAGCTGCAACTCTCGCAGAAGTTTCTCTTCCTGAAGCTCTTCCACTCCCCCTGTGATCACGAATTCCATATTTTTGCAGATAAGTAAAATCAGCGTGACCCGGCCGAAACAAATCTTTAATAGAATTATAGTCAGAACTAATTTGATCTTCATTATAAAGGATTAACCCCATTGATGTGCCTGTGGTTTTCCCTTCGTATACACCGGAGAGTATGTGTATTTTATCCGATTCTTTTCTTTGGGTTGTAATACCTGATTGTCCGGGTTTTCTTCTGTCAAGTTGCTGTTGTATAATTTTTTCATCAATTTCAACACCAGGAGTAACACCGTCTATAATAACCCCAACTCCCTTCCCGTGGGATTCTCCAAATGTAGTAATTTTAAAAATAGAACCAAAACTGCTTCCGCTCATTTTTTATCCTCAATCTTCTTTAATAATATATTAAGCATTTCTTTCGGACTCTCAGTTGAAAATTTAATACTTATTGTTGCAATACCTTTGTATAAAAGTCTTCTTCTAAAATAAAGTTCAGAAAAAAGTTTTTCCGGGGACTTTTCTAAAAAAGAAGGGAATCCGTTTTTTTCAATTCGTTTGTATAAAATATCTTTTTCGGTATCAAGAAAAATACGGGTATCACATTTCTTAACAAATTCCATAGCATCAGGATTGTCTATTGTTCCTCCACCCAAAGCAAGAATTCCTTTTGCACTCATAGAAATATTTCGTACAGCTGCAGCTTCAAGATCTTTAAAACCTGATTGTCCAATTTTGTTGTATATTTCTCTAAAATTAAAATTTCTATCTTTACTGTATTCCTCTTCTAAAAGTTTATCCAGATCAAGGAAAGGGATATTATAATACTCAGCTGCTAACATTCCCAGTCCTGTTTTACCGGAATGTTTTATTCCCATAAGTATAATCATTTTTAATCCCTGTAGAGATACATGCTATGTCTGTACAGGAGCATGCTACGTCTGCACCACGGTATAGCTATGTCTCTATGAATCAATTGAATAGTTTTCAATTAGTTTTGAGATAGGTTCGGGTCTTCCAATTTCGTATCCCTGAATATAATCCACACCTATTTTTTTTAAATGTTCGATTATAGCAGAATTTCTAACAAATTCTGCAATAGTTTTTAATCCAATTACCTGTCCCAGACTGTTTATAGCTTCTACCATTGCCCTGTTAACTGAATCCTCATCCATATCTTTTACAAAGATGCCATCAATTTTTAAAAAGTCAACAGGTAAATTTTTAAGGTAGTTGAATGATGAAAATCCACTGCCAAAGTCATCAAGAGAAAACAAACATCCTATATCTTTTAATTTATGAATAAAATCTGTAGCAGCCTGCATATTACCAATAGCAGTAGTTTCAGTTATTTCAAAACAAATATTTTTAGGATCAATTTCATATTCTTCGAATTTAAAAATAATAAAATCCAGGGAATCTGCTTCTGCAAGAAAGTCCGGTGATAAATTTACACTGAACATATAATTATTATTTTCTTTACCAACTTTATCACTTAAATGTTTGTGATTAAGAAAGGCATTATTAATAACCCATCGGTCTATGGCCGGCATTAGTTTATATCTCTCTGCTGAGGGCAGAAAATCATTTGGAGGTATGTGACCGCCTTCGCCATCTTTCATTCTTATCAAAAGTTCACATTTTTTAAAGTGATTTGTCTTTGATGAAATTGGCTCTATAGGTTGGAAAAAAAGTTCAAACTGCTGTTCTTCAAGAGCTTTTGTTAAACGTGAAATCCACTGCATTTCTCCCCGGCGTTTAACAAACAAATTTTCATCATCATTATATACTGTAATTTTTTTACCACCCTCATCTTTGGAAACGTAGCAGGCCTCATCTGCTGCAGCAAGCACAGACTGAAGATCTTTTGAATTTTCAGTCAGCATAACAATACCTATACTGGTATTAATGTTAAATACCTGTTTATCCCGAACAACTTTACTTTCGACCAATCTTGACTGCAGTCTTTTTGCAATAAATAAAGCCTGCTGTAAATGAGCACCTTCCAGTAAAATACCAAATTCATCACCACCAAGACGTGCACAGGTATCACTGCTCCTAATTACTTTATTTATAATATTTGTGGTTGTTAAAAGCATTTCATCACCTGCTGTATGTCCGCACAGGTCATTTACAACTCTAAACTGATCCAGATCCAGGTAAAGGAAAGCATGGCTTTTACCTTCATTGATAGATTCTTCCAGGAGACTCTCAAGAATAGTAGAAAACCATTCCCTGTTTAACAGTCCTGTCAAGGTATCATGCTTTGCCTGATACGATATGGTCCTGGACAGCTCATGTTTTTCTGTAATATCTCTAAAAGCCAGAACCTGTCCTTCGATATTACTGTGTTTGTCTATTATAGGTGCTGCAGAACCTTCGACAGGTATTCTCTCACATTTTTTATTACTCATAAAACTGTCTTTAAAAATAAAGGAATCTGTATACGTGCTTGAAAAAACAGGAATTTGGATAATATTTTGAGTTTTACTGTCAGTCAGTTCAAATATTTGATCAAGTGAAAGATTTTTTACATCTTCTTTTGTGTAGCTTGTAATTTTTTCAGCAACAGGATTCATAAATTCAATTAAACCATCCTGATTGGTCGCTATAATTCCGTCTTCAATACTGTGAAGAATTGCCGCCGACCATCTTTCCTGTTTTTTAAGTTTTTCATTGGATTCAAACTTGTACAGGGCTATATCAATAGTTGTGTAGAGTTCCTTTTCTTTGAAAGGTTTTAAGATGTACCCATAGGGTTCTGCCTTTTTTGCTCTTTCCACAGTCTTTTCATCAGAATATGCAGTTAGAAAAATAAGAGGGATATTATATTTTTCTTTAATAATTGTTGCTGTTTCTATTCCGTCAAAGTCACTGGAAAGCATTATGTCCATGAGGATTATGTCCGGCTTATCGTTGTCTATAGATCTAAGCGCATCAAGCCCATTTGTTGTAATAGGAGGATTAGGGAATCCAAACCGGATAAGTCTGCGCTGTAAATCCAGTGCAATTATTCTTTCATCTTCAACAATAAGTATTTTTTCCTGTCTCATATAGCACATTATAGTTTTTTTAGTTGTAGATATCAAACATTTATTAAAATTTATCTCTCTTTTTTTATGAAATAATGTTAGATTGGTTTAATATGATGAATTTAACACAAAATATAGAAATCGAAAACAGTACCTTTGTTAACAAACTTGGTTCAAAAGAACTTTTAAAAAGGGAAAATCCCAGGGATGATGATTTTAGAGGAGGATACTTTAGAGATACTACCGCAATTATTCATTCCTATCCATTTAGAAGATTAAAGCATAAAACCCAGGTGTTTTTTTCTCCGAAAAATGATCATATTTGTACAAGGATAGAACATGTAATGCATGTAGCATCTGTGGCCTCTGCTATCTGTAAAGGACTCGGTCTGGACTCTGATCTTGCCTGGGCAATTGGACTTGGTCACGATTTGGGTCATACCCCTTTTGGTCATGTAGGGGAGCGAATAATAAATAATATCAGAAAAGAATCCGGTGGTTTTATTCATGAACTCTACTCTTTAAGGGTTGTTGACTACCTTGTTCAGTATGGAAAAGGGCTTAATCTTACATATGCTGTAAGAGATGGAATTGTCAGCCATTGTGGAGAAAAATTTGAACAATCCCTCAGTCCTGACTTTAAGATTAAAAATCTTAAAGGGCTAAAAGCCAGAACTCATATGCCTTCAACATGGGAAGGGGCCGTTGTTCGCATGGCAGATAAAATATCATATCTTGGAAGGGATATTGAAGATGCTATTCAGCTGAGAATTATTAAAGAGAGCGAAATTCCTGTTCAGTGCAGCAGGGTAGTAGGTACTACAAACAGTAATATTATAAATACACTGGTAGAAGATATTATTAAAACATCTCTGGAAACGGGTCAGATAGGATTTTCGGATAAAATTTATGAGGCTCTTATAGTATTAAGGGATTTTAATTACAGTAATATTTATTACAGTCCTGTTCTTGCAGGGCATGTAAAGTATTTTGAACGTATTATTAATCTGCTTTTTAACTATCTTGATAGTATTTTTGAAAAGTATGGGCATGACCTTAAAGCTTATGCAGAGGAAAGTAATCTGCTGGCTGCCCGTTTTAGTGACTTTCTGGGAAAAATGACAAAATTTTATGCCGATATTGACGGGGGGTTCGACAATCTTGTTACTGACTATATTGCAGGTATGACCGATGATTATGCAATAGAATGTGTTTCACAGATAATGCTTCCGGACAGACTTGAAAATCAGTTTAAACAGTTTTTAATGGTTAACTAGTAAAATTTTATAATTTTTAAAACAGGCTTGTGCGATGTATCCCCCTTTTTGATTTTAGGGGCTATATTGCGCAGTGTATTATCTCTATATTAGAGAAGAACCCTATTATAACCAAAAATGTGAGACAGCGCAAATATCTTTAAAACTTTTCCTTGCATTTGATGTAAAATTGGTTTATAGTATTATGGTAACGATACCGGTAACGTTATTTTGTATTGTAAACCGGTAATATGCTTTAAGGTTTTTTTTGGGGTTTATGACAGTAACTATCAAAGACATTGCCAGATATTCAGGAGTCTCAGTTTCAACAGTATCCAGGGTTTTGAATAAAAAACCGGATGTTAAAACCGAGACGGAATTACGGGTTCAAAATGCCATTAAAAAACTGGGTTACAGTCCAAGCAGCGTTGCCAGAGGATTGGTTCTAAAAAGGTCAAATGTTCTGGGTTTTGTGGTACCGGATATAACAAATCCTAATTTTCCTGAACTTGCACGAGGAGTTGTGGAAAAAGCAAAACAATATGGCTATTCTGTAATATTTTTTGATACTAATCATGATAATGAAGTTGAAAAGGAGGCAATTAACCTGCTTAAAAGCAAGCAGGTTGATGGTATTATTGTCTCTTTCTCTGAAGCTAATCAGATTGAACTAAGCAAACTTAAAGAAGAAAATGTTCCTGCTGTTCAGATTTATAGAAAAAGCCCAAAGTCTGTTATCTCTACAATTGCTATAGATAATGTAGATTCAGCATATAAGGCTGTCAACTATTTATTCAGTCTGGGACACAGTAGAATAGGGCACCTTACCACTGGTGTTTCAACTCTATCCGGAGCTGAAAGACTTGAAGGATATAAAAAAGCATATAAAGATTCGGGGCTTGAGTTTAAGGAAGAGTGGATTTTTTCCGGCTCTCACTGTGCAGAAACCGGATATGAGGGAATGAATTATTTACTGGATCAGGATAAAGTTGTTACAGCAGTATTTGCTTCCCATGATCTTATGGCAGTAGGGGCCTATGAGGCTGTCTTTGACAGAGAATTGAGCATTCCGGATGATATTTCTATTGTGGGGCATGATAATATAGAGGTTTCAAGGCTGGTTCATCCAAAATTAACTACAATAGATACATTTAAAGGTAATCTTGGGCAGGCAGGGGTTGATTTGCTCCTTGAGGAAATGGCCGGGAACAGTAGGATAAACAGGGAAGTAATTTTTAAAACCGAATTAATAATAAGGGAATCAGCCAGGCAGATTGCCTGAGTTAGTGAAAAAAATATTATTTTTGTAATAAACCGGTAACGTTACCGGTAATGTTACCGGAATAGCAAACAGGAAGTGGAGATGGTCAACAAACAGGTAATAGATAAACAGAAATTTACTGAGAGAGCTATTGCAACAATGATTGCTCTTGCAGTAGGAGATGCAGCAGGAGATCTTGGTAGAGATGATGCAGTCAGGCAGAAGTATGGAATTGTAAGTAAGCTGCTTCCGGAAGGAAAGAGTACGGATGATACTGAATTTACAGCCCTTTCTGCCAGGGCTCTTCTGGATTGTAAGGGTGAGTTTACAGCGCAGTTTGTTGCTGATACCTGGAGAAGATTAGTTCTTTCTGACGGTGGAGCAAAAGAAAGGGGAGGAACACCCCTGTATGGAGCTTTACATAATCTGTCTGTGGGGATGGAACCTCCTTTATCAGGACAGGATAACACCCTCAATATCGATGATGGTGCAGCAATGCGAGCTGCTCCTTTTGGTATTGCAGCTGTTGGTAATCCGAAAGAAGCCGCCCGACTTGCGGCAATTGATGCTTCAGTTAGTCATGATCATGATGGTATATGGGCAGCAGAGGCAATAGCAGCATCTATCTCAATGGCATTGACGGGAGCTGATGTTGACCAGGTTGTTGAGGCTGGACGAAAATTTATTCCGGAAGACAGCTGGCTTGGTAGAAGAATGGTGCAGGCTATGGATCTGGTTGATTCCATAGATGATCAATATGAACTCTATGACAGACTTCATACTGATTTATGGGCTCCCCGACATTCTGTTTCCCCTGAGGCTATTCCACAAATTTATGCTTTATATCGAATGTCAAAAGGTAATTTTAGAAAAGGATTTATTCTTGCAGCCAATTTTGGAAGAGATGCAGATACGGTTACAGCCCTTGTTCTTGCTCTGTGTGCTGCCGAAGAGGGGCTTTCTGTTATTCCGACAGAATGGGTTGATCAGGTAAGACATCCTGCTGGTGTATGCCTATCTTTTGCAAAAGATGAAGATATGTATGATTTAGGAACTCAATTAGCAGAATATGCTCTTAAACATGCTTAGTAATAATTAAATCAAGCTGGAAAGAGGAGGTAATAATGAAAGGGAATATTCGAAAAAGAATAGTTAAAGACAGACAGATGTATCTGCTTCTTTTTCCTGTAATGTTATTTTTTGTTATTTGGCATTATATACCAATGTGGGGGGCCAGGATTGCTTTCCAGGATGTTATGTATATTGGAGCAAATAAGTGGGTAGGTCTAAAGCATTTTCAACTGCTTTTTTCTTCGCCTGTATTTTTAAAGGTTTTTATTAATACTGTTATTATCAGTTCCATGAAGATGTTTCTCATATTTCCTCTTCCAATTATTTTAGCATTTATGCTTAATGAAGTTACCAGTCATGGATTTCGAAAAAGTGTTCAAAGTGTTATTTATCTTCCTCACTTTTTATCCTGGGTTGTTATTGCAGGGTTGTTTATTTCTCTTCTGTCGTCTCCTGACGGTGCTGTAAATCAGGTTCGTATATTTTTTCATTTGGAACCCATATCATACATGACTTCAACAAGGCATATTAGGTGGATTTTTGTTTTTTCAGAAATTTGGAGAAGTATTGGATGGGACTCCATACTGTATATTGCCGCTATTAATAGTATTGCTCCAGTATTGTATGAAGCAGCAACAATAGATGGTGCTACTCCTTTTCAGCAGGCAGTAAACATTACTCTGCCGGCAATAATTCCTACTATTATAACAGTATTTATTCTTAATTTAGGTTTTTTTATGAATGCCGGTTTTGATCAGGTTTTTAATATGATGAATGATGCAGTTATAA
>JALTGJ010000255.1 GCA_027077185.1 Spirochaetales bacterium
GATAAGATGTATTTAATAAATTCAGTATATGACAATGCGTAAAAAGCGTAAAAAGGGTTTTTTTTTGAAATTATGTTGACAGAAAATAGGGTTTAGTATAATTTTTGAAATCACTGGAAATATGATTAAACACAAAACTAAAAACACGACAGCAAATAGCCGGAATCTGGAAAAATTACTAACTCTTAATCCCGGATCGTTGGAATATATAGCTCTTAGAACTGAACTAAAGCGGCATCTTACCAATCCTGGTCTGCTTGAAAAGTCCGATCTTGCAAGCGATGAACTAAAAAATGAAGCAAGAATTATAATGGATGCATTTGAGGCAATAACAAATGGTATGCAAAATCCTGATGTTTTTTCTTCTGTAGAGGCAATATCCCGGGATTCTCTTTTTTCCCTTTGGAAAGAACTAATTTATGCAATAAAGGCCTTTTACAATAAAGATTATAAAGAAATGCAGTCCAGACTAAGAAAAATTGACAAAGATTCACCCTTAAGTATGTTTATACCCGTTCTTATGCATCTTTCCGGTCAAATAAATGAGCAAAGTGTAAATAAAAAGCAAAAGGTATTTATTGAAACTATTATAAAGGATCGATCATTTATTCGCAGTGTTATTGCACAAATAACTGAAAGTCTTGAATACGATATGGAAGATCTGTTTCTTGAAACTTCCATTCTTATGATTCACGATTTAAACAATAATTATAAGCAGGCTGCACGAAAATTTGCAATATGGAGTTTAAAAACTGCATCCAAATACAAGTATTCTCCAACTTTGCTGGTTAGTTCATGTAAAAAATTATTTGGAAATACTGAAGCTTATATGTATACTGCAATTGCCATGTCAACAGAAGAAACTGATATTAGTCTTCTTTTTTGGATTCAAAGTCTGCTTTCAGGTTTAAAAACAGGAAGCCTGAACGAATATGAGACCGGAGCCTATTTTACATTAATTTCCAGGCTGTCAGATAAAGTAAAGTACAGTACAGATGATTTTTATCTTGAAAGTCTTAGGGGCCTTATATCAACTGTTAAATATGAACTTGTTACCAGGTTTCCTGAAAAAACGATAAATATTAAACAACAAATAGCCCTGTATTCAGATAATCCATTTGAAGAATTAATTTATTTAAGTACAAAATATTCATCTCTGGAAGAAAATATTATAAGATTTGACACTCTAAGGGAGAAGTCTTTACCCCAGGACGAAATAGTAAAAACTAATTGTGCTGATAATATAAAAAATAAAAACAGAGAACCTGTTCAGTTGAGTCTTTTTGATTAGCTCAGCAACCTTAGGAGCTGTATGTGGAAACAGAAAATTTATTTGAACTTTTTAATATTTCACTTAATTCGGAAGACAGTGATATTGAAGATAATTATAAAAAATTAGATTCTCAGCTAAGTACAGAAACTGAAAAAGCTGAACTCCGTGGTAAATTTGATATAATTTTCACCAAAGAAAGGCGTTATCTTTATTACTTAACTTCGATAAAGGGATTTTCTGATATTTCAGAGCTTGATAGTGAAATAATTTCCAGACCTAACTATATTGGACCAAGACAATGGCTGGAATTACTCGAATAAATTAAATATATTTTTTAAAATTCTGTACATTCTGTAGGTTTCATATTAAAATTCAGAAAATAATACCTATGACTGGAGCGAAATATGAAAGAAGTAAATATTAAACTTGAAAGTGGGGAAGAAAGGCAGATAAACTACGGAACAAGGGTTAATGATGTTTTTAAGGACTTATTGGCAGAAGAAACAGATAACCCTGTTATTGCTGCTAAAATTAATAATGAACTTGTAAGTTTAAGTTTTAAAATTGAAATTAATGCTGTTGTTCAGGCTGTTCGCCTGTACAGTATTCCCGGAATCAGATTATACAGGAGGAGCTTGTCGTATATTCTGGCAAAAGCATCTGTAACGCTTTTTCCCGACAGGCATCTTGTTATAAGCCATTCTCTGGGTGACAGCTATTATTACTACTATAATGGCCAGGATAAAGTTTCTGATAAGGATGTTGTCCTTCTGCAAAAAGAGATGAATAGAATTATAAAAAATAAATGCAGCATCGAAAGAAGAGTAATATCCTACAGCGAAGCAATTAATTTTTTTAAAAAAATCAATCAGCCTGCAACTGCCAAACTTCTTAAATATCGGAATGAGTCTAAAATCCCAATTTATTATTGTGGGGGATTTATAGATATTTCCTATGAACCACTGCTTCCAAATACTGGTTTTTTAAAGCAGTTTGAGTTACACAATTATGCACCCGGGTTTTTATTAAGATATCCCAATAAAAAAAATCCCGGGGAATTAGGCAGGTTTAAGGATATGCCTTCTTTATTTGCTGTATATAAGGAGTACAAGGCATGGGGAAAAATACTTAATGTAAATTGCGTTGGCAGCCTGAATGAGCTGGCTGAAAAACGAGAAATAAAACCGTTTATTCGTGTAGCAGAAGCACTCCACAACAAAAAAATTTCACAAATAGCGGACAGTATTTTTAAAAGGAAAGACAAGCTTAAAGTTATACTTGTTGCCGGACCTTCTTCTTCAGGTAAAACTACTTTTACAAAAAAGCTGTCTATTCAGTTAAGGGTTATGGGATTTAATCCTGTTAGTATCTCTCTGGATAACTATTATCTTCCAAATACCGAGGCTCCTCTGGATGAACATGGAAAACTTGATTTTGAGTCACTTTATGCTTTAAATATTGATCTTCTTAATAAACATCTGGTTCAGTTGTTTGAAGGAAAGAAAGTTGAAATTCCAATATTTGATTTTAAATCCGGAAAGCCCAAAGAAAAAGGAACTCCTCTGCAGCTTCTAAATAGAAATATTCTGCTTATAGAGGGAATCCATGGTCTTAATCCTGAATTAACACCATTAGTAGGAAGTAAATTAAAGTATAAAATTTATATTTCTGCTCTTACACAGTTAAATCTGGATGATCATAACAGGATATCAACTACCGATAACAGATTAGTCAGAAGAATGGTTAGGGACCATCAGTTTAGAGGCAACAGTGCAGAAGAAACCTTAAAAATGTGGCCTTCAGTCAGAAGGGGAGAGGAAAAGAATATTTTTAAATTTCAGGATCAGGCTGATTCTGTCTTTAATTCTGCTCTTGATTATGAACTGGCAGTTTTAAAAATATATGCAACACCAATATTAAGAACAATAAAACCTGATAATGAAGTGTATAACGAGGCAATAAGATTACTTTCCTTTTTGGATAATTTTTCCAGTATTCCTCCCCAGTATGTTCCTGATCAGTCCTTGCTAAGGGAGTTTATTGGAGAGAGTGCTTTTTCCTATTAGGGTATTTCTATTTAAA
>JALTGJ010000256.1 GCA_027077185.1 Spirochaetales bacterium
GTGGATAAGATTTTCTCCACACTTATTAACAGGAAAGTCTCTGTCGCTGAATGATAAAAAATATTGTATTTATACCAACACAAAAAATTATAACCTTTTTATCATTCCCCCTAATCCAGTGGTTTTATTTTTTTAAAACTTTTGGATTCCCATAATCTCATAAGTTCTTCTTTATGTATTTCATACCACGCCAAAACTAATCGTGCCTGTTTTGAAGGTAAAAATCCTTTACTAAAGGCGCCTTCTGTTATATCAAATTGAGCTTCAAGATCATTGTATCGAACATGAAAATGAGGAGGATTATGTTCGTTGAAATACATAGTAATTATGATTCCGAAAAAACGACTTATCTCAGGCACAAACTTCCTCTCCTCTATTTAAATATATGCTTATGTTTAATAAAATACAATCGACAGAGCATACTTTTACTGTTATTCTCTGAAAAGAAATATTGCAATTAAAAGAACTGGAGACTCATTCTTGAAAACACTTCTTGTAATTGATAACTACGATTCATTTACCTTTAATCTGGTTCAGATGTTTAAGCAGTATGAACTGGATATACAGATATATAGAAACAATAAAATTAGTCTAGAATTTGCAGAAAAATTAGATCCTGATTATATACTTATCAGTCCGGGTCCCAGAACCCCCGAATTTTCCGGTATATCCAAACCCCTTATTAAAAAATTCTATCAAAGCAAGCCTATACTTGGGGTATGCCTTGGAATGCAGTGTATAAATGAACTGTTCGGAGGAAAGACTATTAAAGCACCCATTCCGGTTCATGGTAAAAAAGATGAAATTTATCATAATAATCAGGGAATATTTAGGAAAATGCCGAAACCCTTCCAGGCTGCAAGATATCACTCACTTATAATAGACAGAGAAAGCAGCGACTTAATAGAAACCGCTCACAGTAAAAAGGGTATAGTAATGGGAATAGAACATGCAGAATATCCCCTTTATGGTATTCAGTTTCATCCTGAAAGCTTTATGACTGAGGAAGGGTACACAATAATAGAAAATTTCTTAAAATCAGGGGCAAAACAGAAATGAAAACTGATCCTGAGATTAAGAATCTTAAGCAAACTTCAATAAAAAAAATTGTTACCAGAGAGCTAGTTCTAAATAAAAGCTTCCAGGACCTGGCTGATTTTTTTGTAAAAAAGAAAGGAACAATTCTGCTTTTAAGCGGGGGAAAACATAAAAGTGCCAGATATAATATACTCATTTCAGACCCCTGGCTGGAAATTAGTTCAAAGGGATCAGAGATTAATATAACCCAGCAGGGTGAAAAAACAAAATTGAAAGGCAATCCATTTGATGTACTAAAAGCTATTACAAAGAATTATCAGCAAAAATATAAAGAATTATTTGAAAAGGAAAATGGATTAACACATATTCCAATATCAGCAGGATTGTTCGGGTATCTATCTTACGATATGAAGGACCATATTGAGTTTATCAGCCGTACAACAATAGACGATTTGAAATTACCAGATATGTATATGACAGCCCCGGGGTTTATACTGGTAGAAGATAGGGTGACAGAAAAAAAATATATTCAAACTGTAGAGCTTGATAACACTGATTCAAAAAAAACCGAAGACTATATAAGGCTTATAGAAGCTGCAGATAAGACTCCCAAAACTGAAAACAGCTTTACTATATCCAAAGAAGGTTTTGAATCAAACTTTAACAAAGAAGAGTATGAGGAGTTTATTTCAGACATTATTAATTACATTAAAGAAGGAGACATTTATCAGGTAAACATGTCCCAAAGATTTACTTCTGACTTTTACGGAGATCCTTACAGTCTTTTTAAAGAACTTTTTACTGAAAATCCTGCTGCCTTTTTCTCCTACCTTAACTGCGGTGATCACCAGATTGTATCCACATCCCCGGAAAGATTTATTCTACAGGAAGGAACAAGAGTTGAAGCTAAACCTATAAAAGGAACCAGACCAAGGGGAAAAACATCCAATGAAGATAAAACTCTAAGAGAAGAATTACAGAACAGTTTCAAAGACGAAGCTGAACTATCCATGATAGTTGATCTGTTACGAAATGATATTGGAAAAGTATGTAAGGGGGGAAGTGTAGAAGTTCTGGAACATAAAAACCTTGAAACATATAAAAATGTTTTTCACCTGGTATCAACAATTGAAGGGATCATGGAGGATGATAAAGACAGTATTGATCTTTTAAAGGCTGCCTTTCCCGGGGGATCAATTACCGGATGCCCAAAAATAAGATCCATGGAAATTATAGATGAAAAAGAACCTTTTAGGCGACATATTTACACCGGCTCCATAGGGTACATTGGGTTTAACAACAGAATGGATTTTTCCATTGTAATTAGAACAGCAACTATCACTAAAGGTAAGGTTATGTTTTCTGTAGGCGGAGGCATAGTCTATGATTCGATTCCTGCAGATGAATACTATGAAACCCTGCACAAAGCTCAGAGTTTAATGAAGATAATGGACCGGCACAGGGAAAAGGAAAATACAGATCCTCAAAAACTCTATTGCTGGACTAATGGCAAGTTTATGTTTGAAAAAGATTCTCTGATTTCCGGGATGTCGAAAGGATTTCAGTACGGAAAGGGTGTATTTGAAACTTTAAAAGTTGAGAAAGGAGAAATAGAGTACCTGGAAGAACATCTGGAAAGATTAAATGAGGGGTGTAAAATAATTTTAGGCAGGGAAATACCGGAGCTGGACTGGAATGGAATTGCAGATATTTTAATTAACAGGAATAGTTTGAAAAGTAATACAGCAGTTTTAAAGATAATAATATCTGAGGGTAAAAGTGGATTATTCGAAAACATAAATATTATAGTGACATGCAGACCCTATTCAAAACGTCTGGTAATAACTAACAATAAAGGATTGAAACTTGGTATTTATCCAAACAGAAGAGAGAGTTTTCTTGCAGATTACAAAACAGTGAACTATCTTTTCTACCTTAAGGCAGGAGAATGGGCAAAAGAAAATGGATTTGACGAGGCAATTATTCTGAATGCTGATGGTTCTGTATCCGAAACAAATACCGGAAATATTTTTATTGTAAAGGACAAGACTGTCATTATTCCAATGTCTAAACATCGACTGCCGGGGATAATGGAGTCCAGGGTAATTAAAGATTATAAAAAGAAAGGGTTTACAAATATCCATAAAAAGATATATGCAGATAATTCAGCCAGACATAAATACCAATCGATAAAAGAGGCTGGTATTAAAATATTTGTAACAAATTCATTAATTGGAAAAGTTCCTGTTTTATATATTGCTTTATCTACTTAAGTTCTGTATATTATAGCTAGACTAGCTAGACAGGAGTTAAAAATGACAAACACAAACATTTGGCAGCTTCAGAATGCAAAAAATAGACTTAGTGAGTTAATTTCTATTGCCAGCAAGGGGACACCTCAGCTTATTACCAAAAATGGCAGACCAACTGTATATGTGGTAAAAGCAGAAGATATTAAACTTTACAGCCCTAAAAAATCAATCAAAGATATTATTCTAAATTGCCCATCCCCAGGTCTTAATATTCCTCATGATGAAGATACAGGGAGAGTTATTGAGCTATGAAGTATATTCTGGATACAAATGTTATTTCAGAATTAACAAAACCCCTGCCTGATACAAACGTTCTTGACTGGTTTAAAAACTGTAACGAAAATAAAATGTACATTAGTTCACTTACTTTAGGTGAAATTGAGACCGGAATAAGGTCATTAACTCCAGGTAAAAAACAAAACCATCTTATGCTGTGGCTTGAAGAATTACAGAACAATTTTGAACCAAGGATATTATCTGTTGATAGCGTAACCGCTCTTAGATGGGGAGAAATTCGAGGGAATTTAAGACAAAAAGGAATAACTATTCCAGTAATTGACGGTCTAATAGCAGCAACTGCCATTACAAATAATGCAGTATTAGTAACCAGAAACATAAAAGATTTTAATTTCCCTGGAATTGAAATGATTAATCCCTGGTTGGAATAACAAGGTATCTCGATACATTTTTGCATCCTTTGATACAAGACTAAAATGCTACTCGGATGAGCGCAAAAACACTCGATAACCGGTAACAGCCGGCAACAAATATTCTATCGGACATCGAGTGCCGAAGAATGAGGTGTAAGGTTGCATAGCCGAGCAGCAACGAAGTTGCGACCAGGCTATCGAGATGTCGATAACCAAAGACAACTACTCTTTAAATGATTCCCGGACATCGAGTGCCGAAGAATGAGGTGTATCGAGATGCCCGTATTTCCCAAAACTATATATATCTTCCAGTTTTGCCCGGATTTTTGCCGGCGGAGTATCTTTTTCCGGATAACCCAGGGTAATTAATAGTGGAATACTCTTGTTTTTAGGGACTGCCAGATATTCTTTTACAGCTCTTTCATTAAACCAGCCCAGCATACAGGTGCCAAGCCCCTCTTCTGCCGCCTGAAGGCAGAAGTGTTCTGCAGCCATGCCTATATCCATAAGATAGTAGGGCTTTTTCTTAATCATTCCCCCTATCTGGGCACTTAAAACAGGTTTTTCTGCAACAAGGACAATTATAACAGGGGCTCCCTTTACAAACTGATTTAGTTTTGATAGAGGTAGAGTGGTCTTATTTGCCAGATCAGCAGTTTCGACAGGGTTATCCACAACAACAAAATGCCAGGGCTGGGAATTACAAGCAGAAGGAGTAAGCCTGGCAGCTTCCAGACACCGCAGAATTTTATCCCTTTCCACAGGGATATTTTTATATTTCCGCACACTAAATCTTTTATTTACAAGTTTATGAAAACTCATACTATTCTTTCCGGTCTTTAGGAAATGGTAATGTTATATATTTGTTTTGATCAGGATCCTTTAAAACCCGCATAAATATAAAATCTTTTGTCTTAACAAATATATTATAAATTAATTTTGTATTTTTGAATAACTCATTTAAAGTACTAATAATAATCTCTTCTGTATCAGGATATTCATGAGTCGCAAGATTTCGAAATCTTCTTAAATCAAACCAACTATCTTTTTTTAATAATTCAAACTTTTCCAGCCTATTCAGAATATCTATAAAAGTAAGGGTTATTGAATCTTCACCAATTGAAGTTATTAAATTCCTAAATAGCTTCTCTCCCATTGTATCCTGAAGCATGGCAAACCTGAACAAATATTGATCAATATAAGTAATCTCATTATCCTTTAAATTATTATAACTATCAGAATCCAAGGGTATAGAATCAATAATTTCAGTGTATGCAATTAACATTCTATAAATATGCTTATTGCACTCCTCAATGTTGGATAAAAGTTTTTGCTCAGATATATTCATAATAAAATTCCCTTAGAAAGTGCTTCCTGTTCTATTAGTCGTTCAGAATCCCTGGCAACTATAACATCAATCTTTTGATCACCTATAGCTATTTTTAAATCAACTATTAATTGAGTTTGTTTTGAATACAAATCATCTTTATTTTCCGATTGTATGTAGAGATCTATATCTCCACCAAGAAGAGTATCATCAACTCTGCTGCCAAATAAAAAAACCTTTGCATTATTACCAAAAATTCTTATAGTAATCTGCTTTATTGAGTCAATTTCGAACTGATTTAATCTCATAAATAAATATTACATCTATTAAAGGTTTATTACAATCTCCTCCAAAGGAGCTTTTTATGCTATATCTCATTTTCTACATAAAAATACTTCTTCACTAATATATTAACAGAAAGCTGGCACAAAAAGCCTAAGGCGCATAGGCGAGCAGTGAGCTTGCGAACGACCAGCCAAAAACAAATCAATTTCACAGAGATCATAATCTCCTCCAAAGCATTTGCCCTGAACTATAACTTACATCAACAAGTTTTTCATCCAACAGATAGCTTAAAATTGATCGAACAGTACTAAAAATTAGTACATACTGATTCGCATTTAACTCTATTTTGTAATGTCTACATACACCGGCAAGTATCTCTTCTGATGTTATTTCTGCAGATATTGATTCAAGAACGACATTAATATTTTCGTTAATTTTATGTTTATTATAATCAACAAGTTCTATAAACCCTGTCAGACTGACAGGTTTTCCATGACTTGGAACAAAAAGTTTATCTTCCCTCTTCTTCAGTATTTCCAGAGTTTCAAAATGAGACTTAACATCATAGAGAAAGTGAATATGATACTTTGACAGAATATCCCTGGAGATTACACTGTCTGCAGTAAAAAGCACATTGTCCGGTGTTTCCACAGCTATCATATCCAGAAAGTGACCGGGAAGTGGAACCGCATTCAGGGCTGTATTCAGAATTTGACCAGAATTTGCTATTCTATCTGTTACCCCAGAGGCTTTTGCCAGTAAAAACTTACTTTGAAGACGTTTATGAGGAAATCCCCCATTAAGAAGGGAAGCCTCCAAAACAGGATGTTCTGTAAATGCCGCCTCCATTGCTGTTGCTGCAATTCTGCATCCTGTACGTTTTTGAAGAAATTCATTACCGCCAATATGGTCAGCATTGGAATGGGTGTTTATAATAAGGGAAAGATCCCATTCGTTCTCTTTTAAAACTTTTAATATTTGCCTTCCGGCTTCTTTATCACTGCCGCTGTCTATAAGGATTGCTCTGTTGTCCTCTATGTACAGGCCGACATTTGCAGGGGAAGGAAAGTAGAAAGTGTTGAGGGAGAGTTGTTTTAGGGTTAGGGGCATATTAATAATGATGACCCAGACCAATAAAAATAGTGTAGATAGAAGAACCATCCCTTGGTGCAGGATCTCCTAAACCCGCACCTTCCAAAAGAGCTTCAAGATCAACTCCAAAAGACATTCGCAGATAAATTGCTCTGGCTGCTTTTAAAAAAGCAAATCCTTCCAGGCCTGCAGAATACCATCCATCAGAGAGAGAAAAATTCCCACCATCTGGTTTTACCAGAGCATAATCAAAAAAGGGAGAAATATGCCCCTCAAACCATTTATCCAGAAACCAAATCCATATTTTTACCGGGAAATCAAGATTAAGAAAAACTGCCGCATTACCATCCAGCCTGGCATTTAAAATACCCCTGATAGGTTCACCAATATCAGTACCAGTACTATTATAATAATAAAACCCTTTTAGCCTTGAAGAAAAGCCTCCCCAGCCAAAAGCTTTATGGAACTGGAGTTCAATATCCGTATCACTCAGCCAAAGACTTCTGGTAAAATTGTATCGCAGGTTTTGGTTAGCAGAAAACAGTGATCCGCTTCGAAAATTTCCAAGCCAATCAATTCTTCCTGCAGAAAATTCCTGTTCGAAACCAAGTTCATAACCCTTTCTATCAGGACTAAGGGTATCAAAGGGTTTATAGGCAACACTGGTAATAATAGCTGGGCTATAATTAAGTTCACCAAGAAGAGGAAGATCCAGTCTTGTTGGGATTGAACTTCCAAATCTGGCTGCTGTCTTCATGTAATATCCATCTTTATCAGTTTCTCCATCCTGATTTAGATAGTAATACTGGTCCAGAGAAGCCTGCCAGGTTAGATTGTCCAAAGGTATATCAACGGATATACCAGCTTTTGTGTATGCCTTTATTTGTGTATCAGATGAAATAGTCACATCCTCATCAAAACTGAATTTCCAATTATAATCCCATATATAAAAAGGAAGAGTGAATCCACCATTAAGAGAATATTCTGATTTTACGGAAGTAGTAAGAAGGTAATCAAGATTCCCCGAAAGTTCGCCCATCCCTCCCAGAAAATTGTAATTTCTCCCTCTAAGACTCACCAAAAATCCCTTGTTGGAATCAAATTTAGCATAAGGTAGAAGAATATAATTCCAGGTGTCTTTTACATTAACCTGAATATCTACAAAATACCCTCCGGGGTTTTCAGGGTCACTTTCATATTTACTTTCAATATCACCACCAGCCAGGGTTCGCTGATTCTTTATTAGCTGAATCTTATCTTTCAAATAAACTTCAAGTTCTGCTTTTGTAGAAAAAATTTTTCCGGTTTTAATATTAAGATAGTGACTTAACACATCTTCCCGGGTTTTACCGTCTATAATGTATGAAACATTCCTAATAGTCCAGGTTTCTTCTTCTCCGGCAGAGAGAGTGAATAAGAGAGACAGTAAAAGGAACAGAAACAAAAAATATTTTGCCATAATTTTGCAATGATAAAGCTAAAAGGAACACTGGTCAAGAAGGAATTTCCGGCACATCAGGATCAACCGGGTTTATCTAACCGGACATATGCTATACAATCCTCTCGAGAATTATCCGGGATAAGGAGATACCCTTGACAATTGCCATAACATTAGAGGTTTTTCTGCCTATTGTGAACGGAGTTATTACTTCCACCATAAATCTGGCTGAAAACCTTCAAAAGAGGGGACATAGGGTAATATTCCTCGTACCTGCATGGAAAGCTTTTACTGAACCTAAAGTAAGCGGTATCCCTGTCTACTATATTCCAAGTATTCCCACCCACATGTATCCTGGAATCCGTTTTGTTTCTCCATGGAATAAAACCGTGGAAAGAGTTATTACACGGGAAAAAGTTGATGTTCTACAGATTACCGGTCCATGGCTCTTATCCTGGTCTGCCATTAAAGCAGCCAGACGGCATAATATTCCGGTAATCCAAGTATTTCACACCCTTATATATGAGGATACATACATTTATTACGGTGTAAAAACAAAACTGCTGATACCTCCGATTAGAGTGCTCATTTGGAACTATATCGGATCATACGTAAAAAGAAGTACCATAATGACCGCACCAAGCAGTCATGCATGCAGGACAATTCAGGAGCACTTCCCAAAATTAACAGTTAAACATATTCTTAACGGAATTGATCTGACTATTTTTGAAAAACACGATAATTATGAATCTCTAACAAAGAAGTATACTGAATTCAACAGAAAAACATTCCTCTTTGTGGGGCGTTTGGGTGAAGAAAAAGCGGTCAGTGTACTACTGGAATCCTTCCGGCTGGTTCTTGAAAGGGACTCCTCATTAAAACTTTTTATTGTAGGGGATGGTCCGGGACGTAAGGATTATGAGGAAACGGTTAAAAAGCATGCTCTCGGGAATTCCATATTTTTCCTTGGCCGGCTGCCTCATAAAGAGTTGATTCACGGCGGTCTTATTCATTATGCCAGAGCCATGATAACTGCCAGCACCACTGAAAACCAGCCGATAACCATAATTGAGGCAATAGCCTGCGGTACCCCCATCATTATTCCCGATGTAGGAGGCATTAAAGAACTCCTACTTGATAACGGTGATTCATTTCTCCCGGATAATCCTTCTTCCTTTGCTGATAAAATCCTGCAAATGGCTCATAATGACGAACTCCATGCATCTTATACGGAGGGCGGGAAAAAATTAAGAAAAGCATTCGACGGGATGAAAGTTGCCGGAGAATTTGAAAAAATATACTCAGAAGCACTCAATATGGTGAAAAATCAGGGAAGATAATCCATTCGTTTTAAAAGTATTTTAGCTTTATACATCTTCGGAATAATATTCAGCCCCTCATACTTGAGCTGGACCCCGCTTTCGGCATCATTCCATATTTCAGACTTCCAGAAAGCAGAGAAAACCCCTTTCATCCTCATAGCCATCTTTACTCCGGGATACTCTTTGCCGAAGAGAGTAACCGATTCCATTCCCTTCTTTTCAATCCTCATATTCCTTACTTTTATATTATAGGGATCAAAGAGAAAAAAATCCATTACCTTTTTTTCAGAGGTGGTAAAGGGTATCAAAGAAAAAGGAAGCAGTTGAATCCACAAAACAGAACCTACTTCTAAAGAAACTTTCACCCTTTTGCCGCTATCAACTCCGTTAACCAAAAGTAAGTTTCCCTCCCTTTCGACAGTTAGGCTTGTGTCGATGTCTGTAAAAACGATTTTATAGGTGTTGTA
>JALTGJ010000257.1 GCA_027077185.1 Spirochaetales bacterium
AATTTATCCTTTTAACTCACACCCACAGTGATCATTTTAACGGAGTTGGAACACTTTCCAGAAAGTATAAAATACCTGTTGTAACCCACCACCTGCTTTCAGAATATGAATTTAATAAAAAGAAACCCTACAGCCGTAGAAATGTAATTCCAGGAAAAGAATATACCTTCGACACCTTAAAATTATTACCATTTACAACTTCACACGATGCACCATGTTCACTGGGTTTTCACTTTACCCTGGGTGAAACTTCTTTTATGCTTCTAACAGATACCGGGTGTCTAAGTGAAGAGATGCTGTTACTGGCAAAAAAAACAGAAATATTATTTTTGGAAGCCAACTACTCTCCGGAGCTTCTTTCTTCCGGATCTTATCCCGATTTTTTAAAAAAACGAATTAGTTCCGATACCGGACATTTATCAAATGATGATGCTATTGAATTTCTAAACTCATTGGAGGATAGTAAACCCTCCAGTGTTTATCTCTGCCATCTATCATCCTCCAACAATTCTCCGGAATGTGTGGAAGAGGATCTTAAAAAAAAATTAAAATGGACTGGAAATATTCAAGTTTGCAGTAAAGGTGAAATATATGAAAGCAATTAATGATTTACATATAAGGGAGATAGTTCCCTTAATCTCTCCGGAAAATTTAAAACATGAGTTCAGCGCTGATACTAAGGTATATGAATCGGTAATTGAAAGCAGGGAAACTATTACAAATATTCTCTCCAGAAAAGACAGCAGGCTTCTTGCTATTGCAGGACCTTGTTCCATTCATGACCCAGTTGCCGGTCTGGAATATGCTGAAAAGCTAAAAAAACTGTCTGAAAAAATCAGCGATGAAATTGTTCCGGTAATGAGGGTTTATTTTGAAAAGCCAAGAACAACTATAGGCTGGAAAGGTTTAATTATGGATCCTGAAATGGATGAATCATACGATATCCATAAGGGGCTGCATATTTCCAGGGAACTACTGCTAAAAATAAGCAAAATGGGTCTTCCTACCGGCTCAGAGATGCTTGACCCTATAATCCCCCAGTATATTTCAGATTTATTATCCTGGGCCGCCATTGGAGCCAGAACTGCAGAAAGCCAGACTCACAGGAATCTGGCAAGTGGTATGTCTATGCCTGTTGGTTTTAAAAATGGAACAGGAGGAAACCTTAATCTTGCAGTAAATGCCATTAGTGCTGCCCGATCACCTTCCAGCTTTATCGGAATAGACCAGCAGGGTAATACCAGTATAATTAGAACCAGGGGCAATAAATCCTGCCATTTAATATTAAGAGGAGGAACCTCAGGACCAAATTATTATGAAGAGGATGTTGAAGAAGCTGTTAGATTGATGGAAAATGCTGATATAGATAAACCTTCTGTAATAATTGACTGCAGTCATGCAAACTCAGGAAAGAAGTTTACAAGACAGAAAAGAGTTTTCCGTTCTGTAATGGATCAGGTTCTTCATGGTCAGAATAATATAGCAGGTGTAATGATAGAAAGCAATCTGTTTGAAGGTAATCAAAAATATCTTGGCAGTCTTGATAGTATTAAGTATGGGGTTTCTATAACAGATTCCTGTATAGGATGGAATGAAACTGAAGAACTCCTTCTGTCTGCAGCAGAGAGTTTAAGAGAATACAGGGCAAAAAAATAAATACAGAGGCAGAGACGCAGCAAACTGCGTCTCTACAGCAGCTATTTGCGCTGTCCCACATTTTGGACTATAATATCAGTTATTCTCTAATTCATGGATAATACACTGCGCAATATAGCCCCCAAATTCTAAAAGGGGGATACATCGCACAAGCCTGTACATTAAAAGCTATTTTATTTCTGCAACAATGTCTGCAAGTTCCGGATTTTTTTGAATATCCTTTTTTAAACCATCAGCTCTTACAGCATTTACATAATCTTTTCTCTGAAAAGAATATTTAAAGTTAGTATGAACATCATAATTGCCTTCTACAAGAGCCACAGTATCCTCTGTCATAACCAGCTCCTCGTCTGTAGGTATAACAAATACTTTTGTTTTAGATCCCTTCCCTGTAATATCTGTTTCAGCATTTCTGGTTTTAGATATCATACATTTATCCATATCTGTAATTATTCCAATATTATCAAGACCTTCCAGTACCCTTGCCCTTATAGCAGGAGCCATTTCTCCTACACCGGCTGTAAAAACAATAGCATCCACTCTTCCAAGAGCGGCAGCATATGCACCAATATATTTTTTAAGCCTGTAAGCTTCAATGTCTATAGCAAGCTCTGATCTTTTATCACCTTCTTTTGCAGCTTTTTGAATATCACGTCTGTCTATATACTTACCTGTAATACCCAGGATACCACTCTTTTTATTCAGAGCTTTTTCAATTTCTTCAGATGACAAATCCGTATTATTCATAAGGTAATAAATTATTGCAGGATCAAAATCACCGCTTCTGGTACCCATAACAAGCCCCTCAAGGGGAGTTAAACCCATGGAAGTGTCTACAGAAATTCCATTTTTAATTGCACAAATACTGGCACCGTTTCCTATATGGCAAACTATTGAATTTACTTCCGAAGGATCTTTACCAAGGAGGACAGCTGCCCGTTTTGATACATACAAAAACGATGTTCCATGGTAACCATATCTTCTTACATTATAATTTTCATACCATTCATAGGGAAGTGCATAAATATATGCTTTTTCAGGCATAGTCTGATGCCAGGCTGTATCCATAATTGCACATTGAGGTATTCCTGGAAGAACTGCCTGGGCCGCTTTAATTCCCTGAATATTTGCAGGATTATGAAGAGGAGCAAGATCCTGAACCTCAATAAAGGTTTTTAAGGCTTCTTCGTCTATAATAAGGGATTTATTAAATTTCTCTCCACCCTGAACAACTCTGTGTCCAACAGCTTTTATTTCATTCATCTCTTTGATAACACCAACTGAAGGGTTTAGTATTGTTTCAATAATAAGCTCTATTGCCTCTGTATGATTTTTACAGGCCTTTTCCTTTACGTATGTTTCCTTTCCGGTTCTGTTGTGCTCTATTGCAGAGTCATGCCCTACTCTCTCTACTAATCCACTTGCAAGAACTTCTTTATTCTTCCAATCGTAAACCTGATATTTTGCGGAGGAACTACCGCAGTTTAGTGTTAAAATATTCATATTAACTCCTTAATAATAAAAGCCGGAATCAATTTAATATTAACCGGCATTTGGATAAAAACTGATTATTTACCCATTTCTACAGGAAGTAAAGGAAAAATACAAAAATATTTAAAAAAATACAAAATATTTGTTTTTTTAAATAATTCTAAAAGTAAAATTGCAATTTCTTCCCTATTAGGA
>JALTGJ010000258.1:0-3020 GCA_027077185.1 Spirochaetales bacterium
CTTCAATAACCTTTACCTCCCTTGCACCTGCCTTGTATGCACTTTCCTCAACTGCTCTTCGTTCAACTTCTGTTATACATGTTGGAACACCAATAACCATTCTTGGTTTTACAAACCATTTCTTTGGAATTACTTTGGAAATAAAGTAGCGAATCATTTTTTCTGTAGTATCCAAATCTGCTATAACTCCATCCCTGAGGGGTCTTATTGCAATTATATCCCCGGGGGTTTTCCATAACATTCTTTTAGCTTCGTAACCTACTGCAACTACTTTCTTTGTACCTCGTTCAACGGCAACAACAGAAGGTTCACTTATTACAATACCTTTACCCTTTATATATACAAGAGTATTACAGGTACCAAGATCAATACCAATGTCCATGGAAAAGCTGTTTACAATTTTATTAATACTCATTTATGGCTCCTTAGTTAGTTGGGTACAGATGTAATAGAGCACCGTAATGGGAAGGATCAATGCTTAGAGTCTTTCTCCATTCAGCACGTGCTTTTACTGTATTACCCAGTTCTGAATAGATTTCTCCCTTAAAATAATGAGCATCAGCAGACCTGGGGTCCTTAGCCAATATCAAATTATACTGTTCCTCAGCTTTTGTAAAATCACCATTTTCAAAATACAGTTTACCAAGAAGAAATCTACTTTTAATTTCTACCCTGAAATCATCATTAGTTTCAATAGCACGCTTTAAATAAAGTTCTGAATTGACTGTATCTCCCAGTTTATGGTATGTCTGGCCAATAACAAGAAGAAGCATATCATCACTTTTATCTTTTATTGCTTTTAAGAAATATTTAATTCCCTCCCTGTAAAAACCCAGTTCACTATAGCTAAGTCCAAGATATTTATAACTGTCATCATTAATAAATCCAAGGTTTATTGATTTTTCCATATAATGAACAGCTTCATCCATATAGAACCGTCCCTTATGGTAGTAGGCTTTACCAAGGACATAATTTACTTTACCGGACAAAGGATGTGATTTTAGAAGATCTGCCTTTCTAAGATTTAATATACTAAGATCCAACAGAGGAAGTTGATCTTCAAGAGTAAACTGTGCTATTCCAAGCTGGAAATATGCAAAGCCGTTATAAATTAAAGCTTCAGGATCCAGTGGCTTAGATAATAAAATAGTGTCACATTTCTCAGTTAAGTCCCTGTATTTATTATCCTTCCACAATTGTTCGAGTGTTTTATCCTGTGTATGGATAACTTTTGGATCCACGGCAGCTATTTTTTTATTGTTTGTAAATAAAAACAGATAAGCAATTACCAAAAGTAATAAAATAAAAAATATGACAACAATTGGAATTATTTTAATTTTATTCTTCTTTTGCTTCCTAAATCTACTTTCCGGAATTATCATATTCTGAATATCTTCCCTATTATAAAAATAAAAACAGCAGGTCTGTAAGCCGGGTTCTGTTAAAGACAATCATCTATCTAAGCTGAATGTTACCATAAAGCTTAAGCAATCTACCCGTACATTAAGGCGAACAAACCCCTGTACTGCTCGATTTTACTCCTGGTGAGGTTTACCATGCCGACCATGTTGCCATGGACGCGGTGGGCTCTTAACCCGCCTTTTCACCCTTACTAAAGCCACAGGACTCTGCAGCTTCAGCGGTATATTTTCTGTGGCACTGTCTGTAACACAAAAAGTGTTCCCGGGAGTTACCCGGCACCAATGTTCTATGGAGCCCGGACTTTCCTCTGATATATTACCAGCGATTGTCCAACCTGCTGTAAGTTTTAAAAATTAATTAACTTCGATGCGTTTATACATTAAAGTCAATATTTTCCATGTCAACCAAATCGGACAAGCCGCCTGAATCTGCATCAGAGAAACTGTATTCATCCTGAATAAGATCTTCTTCATAATAGAGAATTCTGCTGCAGTAAGGACAAAAGTGAATATCTTCTCCTGCATGAACATCATTCTGAAATTGAGCAGGAAGAACCATATGGCAACCTGTACAAACATAATCTTTTACAGGAACAATTCCCAAACCGGATTTACTCTTTATTATTCGTTCAAACTTAAAAAGTATATCCTCATCAAGGCCGGGTATAATTTGAGATTCCTGTATTTTAAGTTCGGCAAGAACCTTTTCTTTTTCAAGACTTTCAGCCTTAATTTTTTCCTCTTCTGCTGCAAGATCAATTTGCTGCTGGGAAATCATCTTTTCTTCCTGTTCGAGAGAAAGTTTTATTACTTCCTGCTCTTTCTCTTCTCTTAAAATATCCTTACGATACTGCTGGCCTCTTTCAGTAGCGGATTTTATTTCCTTATCCAGAGCCTCGTACTCTCTCTGGGTCGTAATAATATCCATCTGCTTTTCGTATTCTTCCCTTTCACGTTCTGCCTCATCAAGAAGAAATTTTAGATGTTTAATTTTGTTCTGGGTTTCTGTAAGAAGATCATTCTTTTCAATAAAGTCTTTCCTCAGCCTTACCAGCAGTTCATTTTTTGTATTGAGTGCCTTTGGAATCTCATATATTTCCTGTTCCATCTCATATTTACGGGATAAAATTACCTGAAGATTTTTTAATTTATCAAAAACTTCCTGCATCATAATTAAAACTCCTTAATTATCTATATAATCTTTCAATCTACGACTTCTTTTTGGATGTCTTAATCTTCTAAGAGCCTTAGCTTCAATTTGTCTTATTCTTTCTCTGGTAACATTAAAATATAATCCTACTTCTTCCAGAGTAAGAGAATATCCATCTTCCAGACCAAATCGCATTTTTAAAACTTCCTGTTCTCTGGGCGGCAATGTAAACAGAACTTCCTGCAACTGTTCCTGCAAAAGGCGGAAAGCGGTTTGATTTGCCGGATTCTCAATATCTTTGTCTTCGATAAAATCACCCAATAATGAATCTTCCTCTTCTCCAATGGGTGTTTCCAGAGATATAGGCTCCCTGGCAACATTTTTTACAGATTTTATCCTAAGAACGGTCCAGCCCAGTCTTTCAGCAACCTCTTCATCAGTAGGTTCTC